>JAOPVO010000161.1 GCA_025966155.1 Pseudonocardiales bacterium | reverse complement strand
TCGGGGTGCATCGGCTGCGAAGCCGCGTCGTCCCTGGCCCGCCTCGGCCTGGACGTGACGCTGCTGACCACCGGCCGGGCGCCGCAGGAGGCCCGCCTGGGCGAGCGGACCGCCGACCGGCTCGCCGGCTGGATTCGTGAGGATGGCGTGGTGGTGCATGGGCGCGTCGGCGTCACCGCGGTCGAGGCCGCGGGCAAGCAGCTGTCGGTCCAGGCGCCCGGCGGGCCCTACCTGGCCGATCTGGTGCTGATGGCCACGGCATCGCCCACAATGCCGGCCTGGCCGGCCGCGCCGGACTGACGATCAAGAACGGCCGGATCCGCGTCGACGCCGCCATGCGCACTGCGGTCGACGGTGTGTATGCCGCCGGCGACGTCGGGCTGGCCGACGTCGCGGCCAGCCGGCCCATCCCGGTCGAGCACTGGGGCGACGCTTTGGCGATGGGGGAGATCGCCGGGCGCAATGCCGCCGGCGAGGCCTCGCAGCGGGGCCGCGTGCCGGGGTTCTGGTCGCAGATCGGCGACCGCTGGCTCCAGTACTCGGCCTGGGGCGACCGGCTACGACGAGGCCCGCACAGTGGAGCACGGCGAGGACTCGTTCACCGCCTGGTACGCCCGCGGCGGGCGTCTCGTCGGTGTCCTGGCCTGCTGCGCGGACTAGGACTACGAGCGCGGAACGGCGATGATCGCCTCCGGGGCCCGCGCGCCGATGTAGCGCGCGCCGACCGGGCGTAATCGCCCCGCAATGCGTGCTCGCTAGCCTCCCGCCCACATCGGGTCGGTCCGGGAGGCGGTGCGTGCATGGTGCTCGACGCGCGTCGCGCCGTCTTGTTCGTCGGCGACCTCAGCCTCGATTCGACGCTGCTCATCCCGAACCTGCCCGAGCCTGACGGCAAGGTGATCGCCGACCGCGCATTCGCCAGCCTCGGCGGGGTGGCGGCCAACAGCGCCGTCGCGTGCGGCCTCGCCGGGGGCCGCCCGCGCCTGGCCGCCCGGATCGGCTCCGATCCGGGCGGGGCCCAGATCGAGGCCGAGCTCGCACGCTATGGGCTGCGCACGGACTTGGATCGGCGCCCGGGCCTCAGCATGCAGGCGGTCTGCTGGATCGACGGCTCGGGGGAGAAGCGGCTCGTCGTCGCCCCGGGCGTGGGGATGTACCCGTCGGCCGACGCCATCGCCGCGGTCGATCTGGACGGGGTGTCCTGGGTGCACACGGTGATCTACGACGTCGATGCGGCAAGGGTGCTGGCGCGTCGCTGCGCCGAGCTGGGCGTGCCGTTGTCGATCGACCTCGAGCCGAACTCCATCCCGGCCGACATCGGGGAGTTCCGCGACTGCCTGAGCGGCGCGGCGGCGGTCTTCGTCAACAACTCGGCTCAGGCCAAGCTCGACGCCGCGGGCGCGGACCTGCGCCGGGACTACGGCGTCGCCCGGATCGTGCGCAGCCTGGGGTCCGGCGGCGCGCGGATCGAGTCCGGCACGGGTGTCGCCCATGCGGCCAGCGCGGCGCTCGCACCGGCCGTCGATACCACCGGCGCCGGCGATTGCCTGGCCGGCTGGCTGATCGCCGAGCTGCTGGCCGGCGTGGGTGATGGCATCGCGCTGAGCCGGGCCGTCACTGCCGCCACCCTCAGCTGCGCGTCGGCCGGCGCAGCGGCATCGTTCCCCTCGATTGCCGATGTAGATGCGCGGCTGGCGCTCCCTTGAGCGATACAGCATTAGCTCACTATCAGTCCGCCACCCGACAGGAGCACCCGTGGACCCCCTGCTGCCCGGCAAGGTCGATGCGCTCGCGGCGCTGTTCCCCGCGCGCAAGCCGATCATCGGCGTCGTGCATCTGCCGGCGCTGCCCGGCGCGCCCCGCTACAACGGCGGGCCCGTCCGCGACATCTACGCCGCCGGCGCGCGGGATGCCCTTGCGCTGGCGCGCGGCGGGGTCGACGGCATCATCATCGAGAACGGCGGCGACTGGCCCTACTCCCGACCCGAGGACATCGGCCCGGCCACCGTCGCCGGCCTGACCGCGGCGTCCTGCGCGATCCGCGACGTCGTCGACATCCCGCTGGGCGTAATCTGCGTGGCCAATGCGGCGCTGCCGGCGCTGGCCGTCGCCAAGGCGATCGGCGCTGCCTTCGTCCGGGTCAACCAGTGGGCCAACGCCTATGTGTCGAACGAGGGCCTGCTGTCCGGCGACGCGGCGAATGCGCTGCGGTTCCGCGCGGCGATCGGCGGCCAGGACATCAAGATCCTGGCCGATGTGCACGTGAAGTTCGGCGCGCACGCGATCACCGCCGACCGGTCGATCGGCGAGCAGGCCCGCGACGCGGAGTGGCTCGACGCCGACATCCTCATCGCCTCGGGCCAGCGCACCGGCGACCCCACGCCGGTCGGCGAGGTGCAGGAGGTCAAGGCCGGAACCTCGCTCCCGGTGATCGTGGGGTCCGGGGTGTCGCCGGAGCAGATCCCCGCACTGTTCGCCGCCGCCGACGGGGCGATCGTGGGCCAGTGGCTGAAGATCGACGGGCACTGGTGGAACCCCGTGGACCAGGCCCGGGTCGAGCGGCTCATGGCCGAGGTTGCCAAGCTTCGCTAGCTATGAGGCCGGCATCGAGATGACGATCTTGCCGCGCGCCCGGCGCGACTCGCTCGCGGTGTGGGCGGCGGCGACGTCGACCAGCTCGAAGCACTGGTGGATCGGGATGACGAGCTCGCCCTGCTCGGCATAGCGGGCCGCAGCGGCGAGCGCGCGCTGCCCGTTCGACACCGCTGCGCCCTCGCCTGCGCTCCGGGACATGCGCACGCCCAGCCGCTCGGCGTTCGCCGCATCGATGATGGTGAGCACCCGGTCGGCTCCGCCGGCGATGGCGACCAGATCGGCCAGCGAGCCGGACCCGGCGGCGTCGAGGGCGGCGTCGATGCCCTGCGGCGCGAGTGCCGCGACCCGCTGGGCCAGTCCCGGCCCGTAGGTCGTCGCGCGGGCGCCCAGTGCGGCCAGCGCGGCGTGGTTCGCCGGGCTGGCCGTCCCCACGACCGTCGCCCCGCGCAGGCGGGCGAGCTGGATGGCGATGGTGCCGACCCCGCCGGACGCGCCCTCGATCAGCAGCGTCGATCCGCTGCGCACGCCCAGCGCGTCGAGCACCCGGGTCGCGGTCTCGATATTGGCCGCCGCGCCGCCGGCCTGCGCCCAGGTCCACGCCGACGGCTTGGGCGCCCACGCGTCCAGCACCGCGAATTGCGCCGTCCCTCCGCCCAACGCGGACACTGGCGTCAGCCCGAACACGGCTTCGCCGAGCGCAGCCCCGGCAGTCCCCGGGCCGATCTGGTCGATCGTGCCGGCTGCGTCGAATCCGACGGTGTGGGGGAGCGGCAAGGGGATCACATCCCGCATCTGGCCCGATCTCAGGTACGTGTCGGCCGGCGTGACACCCGAGGCTCGGACCGCGATGCGGATCTGCCCCGGCCCGGCCATCGGCTCCGAAGCCTCGCGGACGGCCAGGACATCTGCGTTCCCGTACCGATCGAACTGCGCTGCCAGCATGGCCTCAGGACCTTCCGTGTCGTCGCGAGGCAGACGCCCCATCGACAGGACGCAGGAAGTGGATCAGCTGTTCCAGTTCAGCCTAAAGTGAGGCGATGAGCGCCGCACCGCATCAGTTCGCCGCGCCTGGGCTGCGCAGCGACGCCCGGGACAACCGGGAGCGGATCCTCTCGGCCGCGCGCTCGGCCTTCGCCGAGCATGGCCTCCAGGTGCCTATGCGGGAAGTCGCGCGCCGGGCCGGGGTCGGCATCGCCACGCTGTACCGCCGGTTCCCCACGGCGCGCGACCTGGTCACCGCCGTCTTCGAGGATCGATTCGCCATCTGCATGCGCGAGATCGACGTGGCGCTGAGCGATCCCCGCCCCTGGGCCGGGTTCGCCCGGTTCATCCAGACGGTCTGCGACCTCCAGGTCGCCGACCGCGGATTCACCGAGGCCTTCTACGCCAGCCATCCCGATACGGGCACCATCCAGACCCAGCGCGACGATGTCCTCGCCCGCTTCGCCGACCTCGCGGCGCGGGCGCAACGAGCGGGGGAGCTGCGCCCCGACTTCGTGCCGGGCGACCTATCGGTGATCCTGCTCGCGAACAGCGGGCTGCGCGGGCCATCGACCGCCGCGACCCTCGCCGGATCTCGGCGCCTCGTGGCATACCTGCTGGAGTCCCTGCGTGCCCCGGCCCGCGGCGCGCTCCCGCCGCCCGTCGATCTGCCCATCGCTCAACTCGGCGGCCGCAGCTAGCGGCTCAGGACGGCAGCGGGCGCAGCAGCACGTCCGTAAGCGGCAGCCGGGTGCGGTCGGCGATCTCCCGCGAGGCATAGGGCTCCGGCAGCACACCGGGGCTGTGGGCGCCGATCGCGATGACGGTGAGGGGCACGACGCCTTCGGGCAGATCGAACGCGGCGGCCGCGGCGGCGGCGTCGAAACCGCCCATCTGATGCACGTGGAGCCCCTCGGCCTGAGCCTGCGCCTGGAGGTGCGCGGCGGCCTGGCCGGTGTCGTACTGCGCCCACTTCATCGCCGCGCCCTCGGCATTGACCGTCTGCGCCGCGGCCAGCACCAGCAGCGAGGCGCTCCCGGCCCAGGCCCGGTTGCCCTCGCCGAGCGTCGCGAACAGCGCATCGTGGTCGGGTGTCCCGCGGCGCGTCACCACGAAGCGCCACGGCTGGCTGTTGCCCGCCGACGCCGCCCAGCGCGCGGCCTCCATCAGCGTGCGAATGGTCTCCGCAGGGATCTCAAAGCTGGGGTCGAACCCGCGCGGGCTCCACCGGCCCGCCAGGATCGGATGCAGGCTCGCGTCCGTCACTGCCGGCCGGCGCAGGGGCGTGCTGGTCATGGGCTTCTCCATCTGCGTGCTCGGCGGCCCAGGCCCCGTGCTCGTACCTGGCCCAGGTGGCGTCGACGACGCCCGTGCGCATGCCGCGCCGGCTCTCCGCATCGCGCGCCGCGTAGCTGATGTGCCCGAGCACGACGATGCCGAGGGCCAACGCGACCCAGTCGTGCACGAAGGTAGCGCCCGTTCTGTAGGCGACGTCGGCCAGCCCGGTGAAGTGCATCAGGATGCCGGTCCCGAGCAGGATCAGGATCGCGGCGGCGGTGAACGCCGAGTTCAGCTTCTGCCCGGCATTGAACTTGCCGACCGGGATGTGCCCGTCGCGCCGGCTCCGGCTGCGCAGCCACCGCCAGTCATCGGGGGAGAAGCGGTTCAGCCGCCGCGCGTCGACCCGGTAGGCCCGCATGGCGAGCCCGGCCAGCATCGGGATGGGCAGCGCATAGCCGCAATAGATATGGATCGTCTCGACGATCTGGCGATGGCCGAAGGCAATAGACAGCGACCCGATGTAGAGCACGGCGGCGGTCGCCATGCAGATGACAGTGAGCAGCGCCGTGAGCCAGTGCACGATGCGCTCGCCGAGGGTGAAGCGGGCGAGATCGACTCGCTTCGCCGGACGCGTCCCGACGGCCATCAGCTGGTGGGCACGTCGTTGCGGCCATTCGACTCGCCGACCCACGCATCGATGTCGTACCCCCGGCCCTCCCAGTACCCGCGCTTGACCTCGCCGGTGATCTCGATGCCGGACAGCCACTTGGCGCTCTTGTAGCCGTACATCGGCCCGACGTAGAGCCGCACCGGGCCGCCGTGGTCGTGCGTCACCGGCTCGCCGAGCATCTCGAGGGCGACGATGACATCGTCCCGCCGGGCCTGCTGCAGCGTCAGGCTCTCGGTGTACGCATCGTCGAAGCAGGTGAACCGCACGGCCCGCCCCTCGGTCTTGACGCCGGCCGCGTCGAGCAGGTCGGCCAGCTTGACCCCGCGCCATGGCACGTCGAGCACCCGCCAGCCCGTCACGCACTGGAAGTCCAGCGTCAGATCGGTCTGCATCATGGCCCGCAGTTGCGGCAGCGTGAGGGTCACGGGGTTGTCGACCAGCCCGGAGATCTTGAGCTCGTAGTTCGATGCGTCCTTGACCGGCACTGAGCCGACGATGGAGTAGTACCGGAAGTTGTTGCCCAGCGGCAGCAGGTCGCTCAACCCGGTGGGGTCGTTCTGCTGGAGCGACGACAGCCGCCGCGCCAGCCAGTCCTGGATCGCCCGCCCGGTGACGACGCCGGCGGCGCCGAGCCCCAGCAGGCCCAGCACCAGCCGGCGCCCGACCGGCGCGCCGGTGAGCTCGGCGGGGACGGCCTCCGGGCGCTCAGCCTCCGACTGCTCAGGCGCCTCGGGCGGCTCGGTGCCGGCGGTGATCGTCATGGGACCAGTGTGCCGCGCCGCCGGTGCCGGGGACCCGTTATCGGCGACCGCCGCCGGAGGACGCCCCGCTCGACGCGCCCTCGCTGACGCTGCCGGACGGCTCGTTGTCCCCGAGTGCCTTGTCCTGCGCCATTTCCTCCGCCATGGCCTGGTTGCCCGCGGTCAGCCGCAGCGGGACCTCCTTCATGAGGATGGACAGGATCAGGCAAATCACCAGGCTGGCTGCGACCAGGAGGAACACCAGGGACATCGATTGCGAGAAGCCGACTTCGTAGGGATGGGCCTGCTCGGGCGTGAGGCTGCTCAGGAACGACGAGTCGTTGAGGATGTCGCCCCCGGCCGTCGGCGCCATCCCGGCGTCGCGGAACGCGCCGGTGATGTTGGCCGTCACCGTCGAGAACAGCACCGACAGGAAGATCGCGGTGCCAAGCGTCCCGCCGAGCGACCGGAAGAACGTGGTCGACGAGGTGGCCACGCCGGTGTCCCGCGGCGGGACGGCGTTCTGCATCGCCAGGATGATGGTCTGCATGTTGAGGCCGAGGCCCCAGCCCATGATCAGCATGCAGGCGTCGGTGTAGACCAGCGATGTGTCCGCGCCGACCCGCGACAGGGCCAAATAGCCCAGGATCAGCAGCGACGAGCCCATGATCGGGAACATCCGGTACTTGCCGGTGCGCGAGGTGTACATGCCCGAGACGGCCGAGGCGGACATGATCCCGACCACCATCGGCAGGGTCAGCAAGCCGGCCTCGGTGGGCGACGCGCCCTTCACGATCTGCAGGTACAGCGGGACGATCGCGATACCGCCGAACATCCCCATGCCGATGACGAATGACTGCGCCGAGCCGATGGCGAAGGTGCCGTTGCGGAAGAGGCGCAGCGGCAGCAGGGCGGCGTCGCCCATCCGGCCCTCGATGTAGACGAACGCGGCCAGGCCGGCGGCGCCGACCACATAGCAGGCGAAGGCTCGCGGCGTGTCCCAGCCCCAGACCCGGCCCTGCTCGGCGATGAGCAGCAGCGGCACCAAACCCACGACCAGCGAGAGGGCGCCCCACCAGTCGATGCGCTGCGGCTGCGGGATGTGGGGAACCTTCAGGACGCGGACGACGACGAACAGCGCCAGGATGCCCAGCGGGACGTTGACGAGGAAGATCCAGCGCCATCCGGTCAGGCCCATCAGGGTGTCCTGGCCGGACAGGAATCCGCCGACGACCGGGCCCAGGACGCTGGACGAGCCGAAGACAGCCATGAAATAGCCCTGATACTTCGCCCGCTCACGCGGCGGGATGATGTCGGCCATGATGGCGAACGCCATCGACATCAGGCCGCCGGCGCCGATGCCCTGCAGCGCGCGCGATCCGGCCAGCATGTACATCGAGGTGGCGAAGGCGCAGGCGGTCGAGCCGACCACGAAGATCGTGATCGCCAGCAGGAACAGCGGCTTGCGGCCGTAGATGTCCGACAGCTTGCCGTAGATCGGCGTGGAGATCGTCGAGGTGATGAGGAACGCGGTGGTGACCCAGGCCTGGATGCTCAGGCCGTGCAGGTCGTCGCCGATGGTGCGGATGGCCGTTGACACGACGGTCTGGTCGAGTGCGGCGAGGAACATGCCGAGCAGCAGGCCCGATAGCACGCTGAGGATCTGCTTGTGGGTGAGCACGGCGGGTGGGCTGTCGAGCGTGGCGGCGGGGGAGTCGGCGGTGGCGGCCGGGCGTGACATCAGTGATTTCCTTCCGAGACCGCCATCGGTGCGACCGATGCCGGTGATTGCGATTCCATAGCTAGGGTGAACTTCTCCATGAGGCGGGCGAACTCCGCGCGATCCTCGGCCGGCCAGGGCTCGAGCATCTCCGTGAGCCACTCCGTGCGCCTACTGCGCTTGTCCGCGACCGTGCGCACCCCGGCATCGGTGATGACCAGGAGGCTGGCCCGTCCGTCGATGGGATCGGCCCGGCGCTCGACGAGGCCGTCGCGTACTAATGCCGCCACGTGGCGGCTGACTGTGGACGGATCGGTGAAGGTGCTGTCGGCCAGCGTGGCCGCGCGCAGCGGCCCGCTCGTGAACAACTGGTCGAGCAGGAGGTGCGCGGCCCACTCGGAATCACCGCTCTCGGCGGCGAGTTGGGCCTTCCGGCGGTGGATCGTGCGAGTGAGGCGATGCAGCGCGTCCCCGATGGATGCGAGATCAGGCTGGGCGGTAGACATAATGGTTGCACCATACACCTGCGTGCAGCATGCAATTAAATGCGCGGGCTGTGGACGACCCGCGCCACATGGCGTCGCTAGCATCCGCGCGTGACCACGACCGAGCTGCTGCTGAGCGGCCTTGGCCTGATCCTCGCCATCTGCGCGGGGGAGCTGCTCGCCGACCGCATCAAGATCTCAGCGCCGATTGTGTTCACCGTCGCCGGGCTGGGCTGGGCGCTGATCCCCGGGGCGGCGGTCGTCGAGCTGGATCCCGACGTCGTGCTCTCGATCATCATCCCGCTTCTGCTCTATGCAGCGGCGCTGCGGACCGGGGTCCGGGAGCTCAAGACCGCCGCCCGCGCGCTGGCCTGGCTGTCGGTCGGCCTGGTCGCGGCCACTGCGCTGGCCGTCGCCCTGGTGACCAAGGCCGTGCTGCCGGACGTCACGTGGTCCGCGGCGATCGCGCTCGGGGCGGTGGTGGCGCCCACCGACGCCGTTGCCGCGCTGGCGGTATCCCGCCGGGCCGGAATGCCCGACCGGATGGTGACGCTGCTGTCCGGGGAGAGCCTGCTGAACGACGCGACGGCGCTGACGATCCTGGTAGTGGCCCTCGAGGCCGCCGACGGGCACGCGGTGACGCCGCTGAACGGGGCCTGGCTGTTCGCCCTCGCCGCGGTCGGGGGAGCGCTGGTGGGCTTGGTCGTCGCGCTGCTGGTCATCGTCATCCGCCGGCGCCTGAACCACCCGCTGGTCGAGAACGCGCTGTCGCTGGCAACACCCATTGCCGCCTATCTGCCGGCGGAGGAGCTGCACTGCAGCGGGGTGCTGTCCGTGGTCATCTGCGGGCTCATCCTGGGCAGCCGATCGTCCCAGTTGCTGTCCGGCGCCTCGCGGCTGCAGACAACAACCGTGTGGGACCTCATCACCTTCGTGCTCGAGTCGTTCACCTTCTTGGTCCTCGGCATGCAGTTCCCGCGAGTCATCGAGGACCTCGACGGCGCGGACCCTGTGCGCCTGGCGCTGGCCGCCATCGGCACCATCCTGGCTGTCGCCCTGGTGCGGCCGGCCTGGATCTTGCCGATGTTCCTCCTGAACCGCCGCAAGGCCGCCACGGCGCCCACAGCGCCCAGTGCCCGCGGGCCCGGCGGGCCGACGTGGCAGGTTCTGGCCGGGGTGTCCTGGGCCGGCATGCGCGGGGTCGTGACGGTGGCGGCGGCATTCTCGATCCCGGAGACCCTCGGCGGCCACCCGTTCCCGGCGCGCGCGGAGATCCAGTTCCTGGCATTCTCGATCGCCGCGGCCACGCTCCTGCTGCAGGGCTCGACCTTCCCGTCCATCCTGCGGCGGCTGGGGCTGGAGCCCGATCGGCACCGCACGCTGATGAGCCGCGCGCAGGCGGTCCACCGGTCGGTGGCCGCCGGCGTCGCGCAGCTGGACGACCTCGAGGGCGCCGCCGACCCGCCGCTGCGGCGCGACATCGTCGAGCGCCTCCGGCGGGAGTCCCAGGCGCGCGCCAACGCCGAGTGGGAGCGCCTGGGCCAGGACGATGCATCGACGCTGTCGCCGTCGGCGCTGTACCGCCAGCTGCGGACCCAGATGATCGCCGCCGAGCGGCGCTCGCTGCTCAGCGATCGGGACTCCGGCCTGCTGTCGGACGCCAATTTCCGGGATCTCGAGCGCGATCTGGACTACGAGGAGCGCGGGCGGCTGGCCGAGTGATCGGCGGCAGGGGTGCGCGGTTTGCACGGATCAGGACAATGGGGTCATGAAGCCCTATTGCGCGCACACCACCGAGGAGACCGTCACCGATGCCGCGCGCTTCCCTGCCGAGGGCTGCGCGGATTGCTCGGAGGACAGCCCGCACTGGGTGGCGCTTCGGATGTGCACGCAGTGCGGCCACGTCGGGTGCTGCGACTCCTCGGCCGGCAAGCACGCGACCAAGCACTTCCACGAGACCGGCCACCCGATCATGCGCTCGGTCGAGAGCGGCGATGACTGGGGCTGGTGCTATGTCGACGAGGGGATCATCACCCCGGCGCCGCACGCGCCCGTCGCCGTAATGGCGTAGAAGCTCGCCGCAATGGCCTAGAAGTCAGCCGATGGCTTAAGAGCTCGCCGGACTGGCGTAGCTAACTTGATCGATCAGTTCAACCCCGTCTATGCGGGCGCTCGGAGGCCAGGTGCATCAGGGTTGCCGTCCAGCTGCGGAACGGCGACCAGCGACTGGCCATGGCGATCAGCTCGGGCGCCGTGGCGTCGGGCCGGTCGTAGGTCTCCCGCATCATGTCCAGGGATCCATCGTCGGCTATGAGCCCGTTCGGCACGCCCGCCCCCCGATAGAGGATGCCGGTGGCGAAGAACGGCCCGATGCCGTCGATGGTCTGCAGCAATGCCAGTGCGTCGGCCTCGTCCAGGCCGCGCAGCCGCGCGCGGTCCAGCCGCCCGTCCAGGGCCGCCTCGGCGACGCCATGCAGCCGTGCCGTCTTCGCCCCGCTGAGGCCGGGGATCTCCTCAAGTTCAAGAAGCTCGCGCGGGCCGGGGAAGGCGGCGAACTGCTCCCCGCCCACCTCGGTGACGTCGCCGACCTGGCGGGCCAGGCGCTCCCGGATGACCCGGGTCTGCGCGACGGATATGCGATGGCCGATGACAAACGCCGCGGCGGCCTCGTACGGGGAGTGGAACATGCTGGGGCGGATCAGGTGGAACCGGCTCTGCAGCTCGCCGACGACGGGATCGCGCTCGCCAATCGCCGGCCACCCCGTCGCGTCTACATCGAGGGAGAGGGACTCCAGCGCCTGCGCCGCGGCACGCTCCAGATCGACGCCCTCGCCGGTGGCCTCGACCATCACCCGGCCGTCCTCGAGCTGCTCGACGACCACCACCGCGCTGCCGGACCAGCCCTCGACAGGGAACGCCTGAACGGCGGAGCGGAGATTGCCGCCCGCCGTCGGCCAGGGGTTGAAATGCCGGTTCTGGAAGGCGAGGTCGAACGGGCCCCGGGGCATCAGGTCGCGCGTGTAGCCGGTCATGGCCATGACCGTAGGCCGGGGCGCCGACGAACCATGGATCGCGCCGACGGGTGGCCAGGCTCGCTGCGCATAGCGACCCATCATGGGCACACGGGCGACTGAGCCGCCCGGCGCCGAGCTGGGGCAACGGGGCAGGATGGCGCCATGACCGTCATCAGGATCAATGCCATCGATGTGCCCAAGGACAGCGGCGACGAGCTCGCCCGCCGCTTCGCCGCCCGCGCGGGGGCCGTCGACGGCTCGCCCGGCTTCGAGGGCTTCGAGCTCATGAAGCCGACCGACGACCGCACCACCTGGCTGGTCGTCACCCGCTGGGCCGACGAGGCGTCCTTCGACGCGTGGCGCACCTCCGCCGCCTTCGGCCAGGGCCACCGCTCCGAGGCGCCGACCGGCGATGCGCCGGCCCGCCCACCGGTGGCCACCAACAGCCAGGTGTGGTCCTACGAGGTCGTCGACCTGTCGAGCTGATCCCTAGTCGGCGATGTGGGCGACCAACCGGCCGTTGACCGCGCCGCGCCGGAGGCGATCGATGCCGTCGGGGACCTCGTCGAACTCGATGTGCTCGATCCGCGGATCCAGGCCGCCCGCGGCGATCAGCGCGAAGGTCCCGGCGACATCGTCGAAGTCGCCGCCGATCGACCCGATCAGCCGGACTTGGCGCATCACCAGAACATCGGTGGGCAGGATCGCCGCGGACCGCCCGATGCCGACCTGCACGACGAGCCCGCCGGGGCGCACGGCCATGATCGCCGCGGCGGTCGTCTTCTCGAAGCCGGCGAAGTCGATGACCACATCGAGGTCGAGGCCGGCGAAGTCATCGGCATCGGCGACGATATTCACGATCCCCAGCTCAGAGAGCTGGTCGTGGATGGCGATGTTGATCTCCGCGGCATGCACCTCGGCCCCGAGCAGCACCGCCATCCGCGCGCCGATGGCGCCCAGCCCGCCCAGGCCGATGACGCCAACCCGGGTCCCGGGCCCGACCTCGCCGACCGTCTTCACCGCGTGATGCGCGGTCATCCCGGCATCGGTGGCCAGCGCCGCCTGCGCGAAGGTCACGCCGGCGGGGATGGGCACCAGCAGCCCGACCTGGCCGATCGTCTTCTGGGCCAGGCCGCCGTCGCGGCTGAACCCGGCGCAGTTCTCGACGTCGAGGGCGAACATGCCGACCCGATCCCCGATGGCGCAGCCGGTGACGTCCGGCCCGAGCGCGCTGATGACCCCGGCGATCTCGTGGCCGAGCACGATCGGCGGCGGGCCGGACAGCATCTGGTACGTCGGGCCGCCATCCATCACATCGAGGTCGAAGCGGCAGAAGCCGGCGGCCTTCACGTCGACGACAACCTCGCCCGGCCCCGGCTCGGGATCGGGGAGGCTGACCCAATGCAGCGGCTCGTTCGGCGCGACGAAGCTCCAGGCCTTCATGAGGGTTGCTCCTTCTGGCCCAACTTGGTCCCAGCCAAGCAAAGCGGCAGCTGTGGGTACGGCAAGAGCCCAGCCTACGTTCCCGACGATTCTGGGACGTTACGCACCTCTATGGGCCGGAACGTCCCAGAACCGTTGCGGCCGCTCACAGTGCGGCGTTGACCACCTCGCGGGCCTCGGACTGCACCTGCGCCAGGTGGTCAGCGCCCAGGAACGACTCGGCGTAGATCTTGTAGACATCCTCGGTGCCCGAGGGGCGGGCGGCGAACCAGGCGCTGGGGGTGACGACCTTGAGCCCGCCGATCGAGGCGCCGTTGCCCGGCGCGTGGGTCAGCTTGGCGGTGATGGGCTCGCCCGCCAAAGTCGTCGCGGTGACGGCGTCGGGGGACAGCTGGCCCAGCGCCGCCTTCTGCTCGCGCGTCGCCGGGGCGTCGACGCGGGCGTAGGCAGGATCCCCGTGGCGGGCGGTCAGGGACGTGTACAGCTCGCTGGGCGAGGACCCGGTGACGGCGCGGATCTCACTGGCGAGCAGGCACAGCAGGATGCCGTCCTTGTCAGTGGTCCACACCGTGCCGTCCTTGCGCAGGAACGACGCCCCCGCGCTCTCCTCGCCGCCGAACCCGACGCTGCCGTCGACCAGGCCGGGCACGAACCACTTGAAGCCGACGGGGACCTCGAGCAGGCGCCGGCCCAGATCGGACACGACGCGGTCGATCATCGACGATGAGACCAGCGTCTTGCCGACGGCGACCTCGGCCCCCCAGGAGCGGTGCGAGAACAGGTACGACACCGCCACGGCCAGGAAGTGGTTGGGGTTCATCAGCCCGGCGTCGGGGGTGACGATGCCGTGGCGGTCGGCGTCGGCGTCGTTGCCCGTGGCGATGTCGTAGTCGGCGCGCCGCTTGAACAGCGATGCCATCGCCGACGGGGAGGAGCAGTCCATGCGGATCTTGCCGTCCCAGTCCAGGGTCATGAAGGCCCACTGCGGGTCGACGGCCGGGTTCACGACCTCGATGTCGAGGCGTAGGCGATCGGCGATCTCGCCCCAGTAGCCGACGCTGGCCCCGCCGAGCGGGTCGGCGCCGATCCGGATGCCGGCGTCGCGGATCGCGTCGATGTCGAGGACCGACGGCAGGTCGTCAATGTAGTGGGCCAGGAAGTCGTAGGCGCCGGCGGCGGCCCGCGCGCGGTCGAAGGGGATGCGCCTGACGCCGCCCATCCCGGCCCGGATCAGGTCGTTAGCCCGCGATGCGATCCAGGACGTGGCGTCGGTGTCGGCTGGGCCGCCGTTGGGCGGGTTGTACTTGAAGCCGCCGTCCCGAGGGGGATTGTGCGACGGGGTGACGACGATGCCGTCGGCGGCGCCCGCGCCGCCGGTGAGCCCGGCCAGTCGGTTCAGCCGGAGGATCGCGTGGGAGACCGCCGGCGTCGGGGTGTACCCGTCGCGAGAGTCGACGAGCACGGCGACGTCGTTGGCGGCGAGCACCTCCAGCGCCGTGCGCCAGGCCGGCTCGGACAGGGCGTGGGTGTCGCGCCCGATCAGCAGCGGGCCGGTGGTGCCCTGGGCGCTGCGGTAGTCGCAGATCGCCTGGGTCGTCGCGGCGATGTGGGTGTCGGTGAACGCGCCGTCCAGGCTGGATCCGCGGTGCCCCGAGGTGCCGAATACGACCCGCTGCGCCGGATCGTCGAGATCGGGCACCCGGCTGTCGTACGCATCGAGCAGTGCGGCGATATCGACGAGGTCCTCGGGCAGGGCAACGGTTCCGGCGCGCGGGTGCATGGTCCCCATCCAACACCGGCCCCCCGGCTTCGGCCACGGGCTGGCCCCTGCCCCTGCGCGCCGCCGCCCGGGCATGCCATATTGGGCCGGAGCTTCCCCTTCTACATGCGAGGTCATAGTGGACTATCGATGGCTTGGAACTACCGGCGTGCGTGTGAGCCCGCTGTGCCTGGGCGCGATGATGTTCGGCGCGATCGGCAATAAGGACCACGACGAGTCGATCAGCATCATCCACCGCGCGATCGACGCGGGCATCAACTTCATCGACACCGCCGACGTCTACTCGGCCGGGGAGTCCGAGACGATCGTCGGCAAGGCACTGGCCGGCGGCAGGCGGGACGACATCGTCCTGGCGACCAAGGCCCACGGGTCGATGGGCAAGGACCCCAACCAGCAGGGCAACTCCCGGCGATGGCTGGTGCGCGAGGTCGAGAACAGCCTGCGCCGCCTGGGGACCGACTACATCGATCTGTACCAGATCCACCGCCCCGACCCGGTCACCGATCATGACGAGACGCTAGGCGCACTGAGCGACCTCGTGCGCTCGGGCAAGATCCGGTACATAGGTAGCTCTACATACCCCGCGCATCAGATCGTCGAGGCGCAGTGGGTGGCCAAGGAGCGCGGGCACCACCGCTTCGTCACCGAGCAGCCGCCGTACTCGATCCTGGTCCGCGGCATCGAGCGGGACCTGCTGCCGGTCGCCGAGCAGTACAAGATGGGCGTCATCCCGTGGAGCCCGCTGGCCGGTGGCTGGCTGTCGGGCAAGTTCCGGCTGGGCGCCCAGGTCACCACGCATCGATCCGCGCGGATGCCCGGTCGCTACGACCTCGAGGCGGCGGAGAACCAGCTCAAGCTCGAGCGCGCCGACGCCCTGGCCGTGCTGGCCGAGAAGACCGGCGTCAGCCTGGTGCACATGGCCGTGGCCTTCGTGCTCAACCACCCGGCGATCACCTCGGCGATCATCGGCCCGCGCACGATGGAGCAGCTGGACACCCAGCTCGGCGCAGCCGACCTGACGCTGTCCGCAGATGTGCTCGATGCGATCGACGAGATCGTCCCGCCCGGCACGAACTCCTCGCCCAACGACGGCGGCTACACCCCGCCGGCGCTGGAGAACGCCGCCCTGCGACGCCGCTGACGTTGCTGGTGCTCGGGGTCGACGCCTTCCCGAAGGGGTGGGTCGGCGTGCTGTGGGCCGGTCCGGGCACGGCGCCGTCGGTGCGGCACGGGCGCGATCTGACCGCGCTGATGGCGGTGGTCGACGCGCTCGGGGGCCCGCCGGAGGTGATCGGCATCGACATCCCGGTCGCGCTGCCGGAGTCGGGCCAGCGGCGCTCGGACCTCGCGGTCCGGGCGCTGCTGGGCCCGCGCCGGGCGTCGCTGTTCATGACCCCGGTGCGGGCCGCGGTGACCGACGACGACTGGGCCACCGCCTCGGCGCACCAGCGTGCCCTGGCCGGATCGGGGATGTCGAAGCAGGCGCACGCGCTGCGGCACAGCATCCGCCAGGCGATGGACTGGGCCTCATCGACCGGGCGGGTGCTGCACGAGGTGCACCCGGAGACGAGCTTCGCCTTCCTCGCCTCGGGCGGGGCGCCGCCCCCGGCTCCGATGGCCGCGTCCAAGCAGACCTGGGCCGGTGCAATGGCCCGCCGCTCGTGGCTGGTCGCCGCCGGGCTGGCGCTGCCGGACGACATCGGCCCGACCGGCGCGGTGGTGCCGCCGATCGACGTGCTCGACGCGGCGGCCGCGGCCTGGTCGGCGTGGCGCATCGCGTCAGGGGAGGCGCTGTCCTGGCCGGCCGATCCCGAACCGGGCGAGGCGCTGATGTGGGCCTAGCTAACGGGCGCGGGGTCCTCGCTGCGTGAATCGACCAGCCACCACGAGGCGGCGGCCATGATGACGGCGACGGCGAGCACGGAGGGCCAGGCGCCGATGACCAGCGCCAGCAGGTGCGAGACGACGAACAGCGCGATGTAGAGGACGCCGAGCTGGGTCGCGGTGCGGGCGCCGGCGGCCCGCAGCCACAGGGCGAATGCGGCGATTCCGGCGACGAGCAGGACGACGCCGCCGAGCGGCCGCGTCGTCAGCGCGGCGACTGCATAGCCGACGATCAGTCCGCCGCCGCTTACGGCGGCCGGCCACCTCAGGATGCTGCGCACGCCGTCACGCTACCGTTCGGGCCGTGCCGTTCCTGCGGATGCCCGTCAGCGGCTGGTCCCTGGCTGCGAGCGTCGGCCAATTCGGGTGGACCGGCTCCGTCGACGAGCGCGATGGCGAGACCCGGTACGTGCTGGGCGCGACCGACGAGGACGGGCTGCCCTTCGCTGCTTCGCTGGTGCAGGACGACGATGGCCTGCGCGTGGACAGCGTCGAGGAGCTCACCCGCGCGGCGACCTTCCAGATCGCGCGCGTGCTGTCCATCGCCTGGCCCGCGGACGACCTCGGCTTCCCGGCCATCGGCGAGCGCGACCCGGTCGTCGAGGCCCTGCTCGCCCGCTACCCGGGCGTCCGGCCGATCGGATCGGCCTCGGTGTTCGAGGCCGCCGTCCGGTCGGTCATCGGGGTCGGGCTGCCGTCGCGCCTCGCCGGGGTCGTCTGGCGCCGGATATCCGACGCCATGGGGCCGGCCGTGGCCGTCGAGGGCGGGCGGGTGGCCGTGTTCCCCGGGCCGGATCAGCTGCTGGATCCCGAGGCGCTCGCGGGCATCCGCGGCATGAACGGCGTCCGCAGCCTGATCCAGTGGAAGCGCCGCCGGATCGCCGAGCTGGCCCAGGTCGCGGCGGCAGGGGACCTGGACGGGTCGACGCTGCGGGCCTGGGACGGCCGCCTCGCGGTCGAGCACGTCGCGCGCGCCGCCGGGCTCGACCCGCTGGCGGCCGAGCTGGTGGTCGTGCGCGGCGCCCATCACCCCGACGTCCTGCTGGGCGCCGTCCCGCAGGTGGCGGAGTACCTGGCACGGGCCTACCACCTGCAGCCCGGCGATGCCGAGGGGGCCGCGTCTATCGCCGAGATGTGGTCGCCCTACCGGTCATGGGTGAGCGCGCTCATGTTCTGCGCGGCCCAGGACGCGGGCTAACGCGACCACGATGCCGCCGGCGACCACGACGCCGAGCAGCCCGACCCGCAGGCTGCTCGCGTCGGACACCGCGCCGACGATCGGGGCGGAGGCGAGGAAGCCCACCCGAAGCAGCCAGCTGACGACGGTGAGCCCCACACCGGCGGCAAGGCCGGGCAGCTCGTCGGCCGCGTGCATTACGGCCGGCACCAGGGTGGCCGCGCCGAGCCCGGCGCAGGCGAAGCCCGCCAGCGTCGAGGCGATCGAGGGCACGGCCAGCGCGAGGCCCATGCCGGCGGCGATCAGCACGCCGCCCCAGAACGCCACCGTGCCTTGGCCGAACCGGTCGACGACGCGGTCCCCGGTGAGGCGACCGGCGGTCATCGCCACCTGCAGCGACACGAAGGCCAGCCCGCCGACAGCCGCGCCCGCGGCGAGGTCGTCGCGGAGGTAGAGCGCGCCCCAGGAGGAGCCGGCGTCCTCGATCAGCGCGCCGCAGGCCGCGAGCAGGCCCAGCGCGGCGAGCACCGGGACCGTCCGTCCCGACGGACGCTGCTTCCTCGCCGACGCGCCGGCCGAGGTGGGCTCGGCCCGCTCGGCGTCCTCCGGGCCCGGCAGCAGCAGCGCTCGCGAGCCCAGGGCCACGGCGCCGAACAGCGTGCCGGATGCGATCAGGTGCGCCGTGAGCGGGATATCCAGGCCGGCGGCGACCGAGCCCATCAGCCCGCCGAGGACCGCGCCGACGCTCCAGAGGCCGTGGAAGGCGTTGACGATGGAGCGCCCATACCGGCGCTGCACGCGGAAGCCATGCGCGTTCTGCGCGACGTCGACCACCGAGTCAAGCGCGCCGACGACCAGC
>JAOPVO010000075.1 GCA_025966155.1 Pseudonocardiales bacterium | reverse complement strand
CCCGACGCGCTCAACCCTGATGCCGGGCGGCGGACTTGTTGTCGCGTTCGTCGAGATTCAATATAAATTGTCAGCTATCTCGGGTGCGTGGCGCGTTCTTGAAATCTTCCGCAGGGCCCGGTCTGCGAGCGTCAGTCCGAGCTGCGCTTGATTGTGAAGGCCCGCAATACGCAGGAGCTGCAAGCGCCTGCGGGCAGCTTCCCCGAGCAGCACGGAATCGTCTCGATCGCTTTCAGCGGGGGTCTGCGGGCGACACATTGCGGTCGAGCGGCAGCCCATTCGCCTCCATGCACAACCGATACTGTGTCCTGGCGCGTGTTACCGCTTCCACCAGAGTCTTGCGCTCCTCAGCAAGCCTCGGGTATGTCGGCACGGGCGACTGCTGAGAGAGCGGCGCCGCTGCGTTGGGGCCATGCACCTTGCGGTGGCTCGCTAGCGCCTGCTCCTCTCGGTTCAGCACATCGCGGTGAAGTACGCAGGGATCGGTCGGACCGGCCGGATCTTCGATCGACACGGACTCCGGGACCTCGGACTCAGTCATGGCCCGCGTCCTTCCCCCATGTGCCGCGCTCATGCCCGTACTGCGGAGCGGCGAACGAGGCGGTAAGCCGAGCGGCCGAGCATGGCGCGACGCTCAGATGCTCCAAGGAGGTGCGCACAGATGGAGACGCCGGGCGCGCCGCCGCCATGTCCGGAACCTGCAACCCTGCTCGGCCCGGTGGTAGCTTCACATCGTCGACCGCCGAGACCGCGCAGCCGGCCGCTTGCCCGAGTTCTGGGTGGCGCACCGAACGGCTGAACGCCGCGAGGGATATCGGTCTCGGCTGCGAAAGTCGTTCACTGGATCCGTAGCAGCTGGACGGAACCCCCATGAACGAGCCCGTGCTCCCGAACCAAACGCTCGCACTCAGCCAGCTGGCAAGCGTCCTGCTTGTTGACATGCAGCTTGACGAGGTCCTCGCGCGAGTCGCCGACATCGCGAAGCGGGCCATCCCGCGCGCCGCTGAGGTGTCGATCACCTTGATCGACGGCGAGGACGCGGAGACCGCCGCGTACACCGGTGCGCTGGCCCTCGAGCTGGATGAGCGGCAATACAGGACCGGGCACGGGCCGTGCCTGGATGCCTCGCGCACCGGCAGGGAGCTGCACATCCAGGACATGACCACCGAGACGCGGTGGCCGGACTACACCCCGAAAGCCGCCCAGGCCGGGGCCCTGAGCTCCCTATCCCTGCCGCTGCCGGTCGGGGACGATGTCATCGGCGCGCTGAATATCTACGGCGCCCAGCGCTCGGCATTCGGCGAGCCCGATGCCGACATCGCCCGCGTCTTCGCCGGCCACGCCGCAGTCGCCCTGCACAACGGGCGGGTGTACGCCGCGAGCACAGCCCTCGCTGCGCAGATGAAGCAGGCAATGGAGTCCCGGGCGGTCATAGAGCAGGCGAAAGGAATCTTGATGGGCCAACGGCGCTGCTCCGACGATGAGGCGTTCCAGTTGCTGCGCAGAATCTCCCAGGACACCAACCGCAAGCTGCGCGATGTCGCCCAGGCACTCGTCGACACCGCAGTCCGGCCCGCGGGCCCGCCGCACCGCTAGGGCTGTTCAATCGGCCCCGGTCATGGACAGCGCAGTAGGCCGACGCAGGGACTTTCGCCCCTGTGCGGACGCTGCGACACGAGCCAAGCTGGGCCCATGAGCACCGCGCGTGATGAGGCGCTCGCGGCCCTTGCCGCCGTTATCGAGTCAGGCGCGGCGCTGGCCAAGATCGTCCACGCCGCATCGCGGCTGGCTGACGCCCAGATGGCAGAGACGCTGGCCGGGCGCGCGGCCATCGAGCAGACCAAGGGCATCGTGATGTGCGGGCGACGTTGCACCCCCGATGAGGCGTTCGAGGTCCTGAAGATGCTGTCGCAGG
Source organism: Pseudonocardiales bacterium (assembly GCA_025966155.1). Taxonomy (GTDB): domain Bacteria; phylum Actinomycetota; class Actinomycetes; order Mycobacteriales; family Jatrophihabitantaceae; genus RYN-150. The sequence continues at coordinate 5,794 of JAOPVO010000075.1, read as the reverse complement.
CCCAGAATCGGAACCTGCGCGACGTTGCCCAGGCGCTGGTAGGTCAGTCGGGCGAGCAATCGTCCGATTGAGCCGGGCCGTCAGCGGGCGCCGACGAGCCGTTGGAGACGATCCTCAACGCGATCACCCACATGGCTAAGAAGGTCGTTCCGGCCGCGACGGAGGTGTCCGTGGCTCTGATGTACAGGGACAACATGGTGTCAGTCGCGTCTACCGGGGAGCTGGGGACCGTTCTGGATGAGCGGCAGGAGGCGATCGGGTGCGGGCCGCGCCTGGACGCGGCGCGAACGGGGACCTAACTGCATTCACAACATGGCCACCGAGAGTTGCTGGCCGGACTACACCTCGAGGGCCGGTGCGCTCAGTTCGCTGTCGATCCCGCTGCCGGTGCAGGAGGCCCCGAGTGGGGTGGTGACCCTCTATGCGGCAGTGCGCAACACGTTCGACCGCCGCGGAGCTTCGCATCGCCCTGATAGGCGGGTATGCCTATATCGCGTCCACGTCGGCTAGGAGGGGTTCTCGGCCAGGTCGACGACGGCTTGGGCGACGTCGCGGAGCTTGCGATTGGACGATTGGGACAGCTCGCGCAGGATCAGGAATGCCTCGGCGGCGTTGATGCGACGCTGGCCCATGAGGATCCCTTTGGCCTGCTCGATGACGGCCCGGGAGGCCATGGCGTCGGACATCTGCGAGGCCAGAGCGGCGCTGGCGGCGAAGACCTGGGCGTTGTGGAGGGCGATCGCGGCGTACCCGGCGAACGCCCGGGCGAGGTCTGTGTCCGCATCCTCGAACGCGTCGGTGCGGGTTCCGTAGATGTTCAGAGCGCCGATGACCTGCTCCTGGACCGGCAGCGGTATCGACATGGAGCTGCGCGCGCCGGCCTCGACCCCGCGGGCGGTGAACTCGGGCCATCGCGTCTCGGTGGCCATGTCGTGGATGCGGAACTCGATGCCCTGACGGGCGGCGTCGAGGCAGGGGCCGTGCCCGGTCTCGTACTGCCGCTCATCCAGGTCCAGTGCCATGACCCCGGTGTAGGCGACGGTGGACGCCTCGCCTCGGTCGACGAGGGTCATCGACACCTCGGCCGCCCCCGGGATCAGCTGCTTGGCCAGCTCGCCGATCGTGCCCAGGATGCGGTCCAGCGGCTGATCGGCCAGCACGATGCGGCTGAGCTGCGCCAAGGCGTCGGCCAAGGCGGGGTCGGGGTCGGATGGGGCGAAGTTGCTGTGGCCGTTCGGCATCGGAGCCGTCCGTCCTGCGCCTGCGGCCACCCGCCTCGGCGGACGAGGGAGCTGGTGGGGGAGGCGACGTCGCTGGTCACGGTGCCGGGCTCGCTGGCTGGGCGGACGGCGGCGCGGTCTCGGCGGTCGACAGCTTCAACGTAGCCCGTGACGACCGAGCCGGCACACCGGTCCCCCTCTTATCTGTGACTCGCCACTAGGTTCTCGCATATGGCGCGAGTGCTGGTGACGGGGATGTCCGGCACCGGCAAGACGACTGTGCTTGCGGAGCTGGGCAGTCGCGGCGTCCGAGCACGAGCGCGCGCAGATTGCCCAGGACCTCGAGACGGTGGAGCCCCTCCTGCGGCGAGGGGCGACCGTGGAACTGGATGCAGTACGCGCGCCGCACGTCCTCGCCGAGAGCATCGTCGCCTTGATAGCCCTGCGTCCTGACATAGCATGCGCGCTATGTTTTGGGCCATCGCTTCCGAGATATCGACGCCGATGGCGGGCTTGGCTGTAAGGGTCGGCGGCGGAGCCAATCCCAGGAGCGGTAGTTGCCGGACAGCGACCGCAGCGTCCCGCTCACGAATCGGCCATGGCGCGCAGGATCCGTGCGGCCTCGGAGACGGCGCGCCGCTGGTCGGCCGAGAGCTCGGCGAGCCGCGCGTTCATCCAGGCGTCGCGAGCTCGCCGCCCATCGATCCACAGGCTCGCCCCGGCGCCGGTCGCGGCGACGAGGACCCTGCGCCCGTCGCCCGGATCGGGGCTGCGCGTCACCAGCCCGGATGCCTGCAGGGCGTTCACGACCTGGCTCATTGCCGGGGGCGTGACCCGCTCGCGCTCGCTGAGCGACCTCAGGGATTGGGGGCCGTGCTTGACCAGATGTGACAGCACCGACAGCGGCGTCTCGCCCAGCTCGTTGTCCGGCATCTCCGACCGCGCGCGGCGGTACATGCGCGCCACGGCGGCCTGGACCTCCGAGGCGAGGCTGTCCGCCGAGGGCCCGGTGTCCGGCGAGTCACTCACGCTCGTTAAGGTACTTCATTAAGCCCCTTAATCGAACTGCTCCCGCTCAGGAGACCGCCCGATGCCGCTGACCACGCTCGATCCATCGCCCGCCCTGGTGGTCATCGACCTGCAGAAGGGGATCGTGTCCCGCCGGGTCGCGCAGGCCGTGCCGCCCGCCGCCGCCCTGGCCAGGGCATTCCGCGAGCATGGGCTCCCGGTCATCCTCGTGAGCGTGACCGGCCGGGCGCCTGGGCGCACCGACACCGGGGGCCCTGGTGCCGGCGCGCCGGACGCCCATCCGGCGGGCTGGGCCGACATCATCGACGAGCTCGACCGGCAGCCGGGCGACTATCTGATCACCAAGCGGCGCCGCAGCGCCTTCCACGACACCGGTCTCGATACCCTGCTGCGCGATCTCGCCGTCACCCAGATCGTGCTCGCGGGCGTTTCCACCAGCTCCGGCGTCGAGTCCACTGCACGGTCGGGCCACGACCACGGCTACCACGTCGTGCTGGCGATCGACGCGATCGCCGATCCCGACGCCGAGCTGCACCGGCACGCCATCGAGCGCGTCCTGCCCAAGATCGGCGAGACTGCCGCCAGCGACGAGATCATCGATTTCCTCGCCTTCCGACAATGAGGCTCTGCAGTCGACCGAGGATCACGGCGGGCCGGATCTGCACGGGCTGACACACGCGTGCGAGTCCATTGTCGCCTATGCCCGGACCTTGGCGGGTGCTTGTGCGGAATCTCGGCCTAGCGATGAGGCCTCCGTCGTCACGCCACCCTCGGCACCCAGGGGAACGCGCCGTCCAGCTACGTCGCGGCCCAGCTCTTCAGCTAGCCGCGGGCAAATGGCGCACACGCTCATGCGATTCGGTCCCTGTAGCGTCAGCTTTCTCAACCCTGGATCAAGGAGCACACCATGTCCGGTCCTCGCATTGCGATTGTGCACTCCCACTGGCACCACGAGATCGTGGAGCGCGGGCGTGACACCTTCGTGGCGAGGATGGCCGAGCTCGGTGTCCCGGCGAGCGACGTGGATGTCTTCGAGGTGCCGGGGCGTTCGAGATCCCGCTGCACGCACGCAGATTGGCGGCCACGGGGCTCTATTCGGCGATCGTCGGCGCGGGCTTCGTCGTCGATGGCGGGATCTACCGACACGACTTCGTCGCCGAGGCTGTTGTCGGCGGCCTTATGCGCGTGCAGTTGGACCTCGACGTGCCGGTCCTGTCGGTTGTTCTGACCCCGCATCATTTCCATGAGCACGCGGTGCACGCCGACTTCTTCGGCGATCACTTCGCGCAGAAGGGCGACGAGGCAGCGACCGCGTGCATGCAGACGCTTAGTGCCCTATCGCGACTCACCCGAGTTGCCGCCTGAGCCCGTCGGTTGCCGGACTAGCTGCTGCGCTGCAGTGTCGTCCGATTGTGACCAACCGGCTCGTGGCGTTACCGACCTCCGAGAGTGTCATCCGTCTCGGCGAACATCTGACTATGGCGCGGAGAGCCCTGTAACTTGCTGACCGCGGAGGCGCCGCCGCCTGGTCGAGCTGACTGGAACGGCGTCTCGTGCGGCACACTGGCCAAGGTGAGGATCGCGGCCTATCAGTCGAGCCTGGCGACGGGTCCGGGCGACGCGATCGGCCGGATCCGCGATCAATTGCAGCGGTGCGCGGATGAGAGCGTCGACGTGCTCTGCTGCCCGGAGGCTGTGCTGGGCGGGCTGGCCGACTACGCCGCGGACCCGGCTCGCGACGCGATCCGCACGGACTGCATCGAGACTGCCCTGGCTCCGCTGGCGAGCGATGCGGTCACGACAATTGTGGGTCTCACGGAGCTGGGAGCTGGCGGCTCGCTCTACAACTCGGCTGCGGTGCTGCATCGTGGCCGGGTGGTAGGGGTGCACCGGAAGCTGCATCCCGCCATCAACCGGTCGGTCTACACCGCCGGCACTCAGCTGCGGGTCTTCCGCATTCCGTGCGCCGTCTTCGGGATCGTCATCTGCAACGACTCCAACTTCGCACGGCCGGCGCGGCGCCTGAGGGCGTTGGGAGCCACTGTGCTGTTCGTTCCTACGAACAATGCGCTGCCGCCGGGCCGATTCGACCCCGGCGCGGTCGCGGGGCAGGCCCGGGCCGTCGATGTCGAGCTGGCCCGCTCGAATCGTCTCTGGGTTGTCCGGGCCGACGTCTCGGGCGAGTGGGATGGTTGCCGCTCGGCCGGCTCCTCGGGCGTCACCGACCCGAGCGGGACGGTCGTCCAATCCGCGCAGGGACTCGGCGACTGCCTCCTCATCCACGACATCCCAGTCCCGGAAAGCTGAGCAGGCGCACCGGCGTTCTCCGCGCACGCGCGTGAAGGGCATGGCCACGAGGGTGATGACGGTGGTTGCTGTCCAAGATGGGCAGCGCCCGCGCGTCAGCCCAGTTGCTCGACGAGGTGTGAAACGGGCCTGAGGGCGGCAACAAGAATGGACGCACTACAGCCCGGGAGCGCACACGATGCAGGTCGACGACCGATACGAAGTGGGGGAGCGCATCGGCGCCGGCGGATCAGGGACGGTGTTCCGGGCCCTCGATCTGCGTCTGGGGCGCGCCGTCGCGATCAAGGTCGTCGAGTCATCGATCCGCAGTACGGCGGAGCGTCAGCAGGCGGAGATGCGAACCATGGCGGCCGTCACTGGGCATCCGAACGTCGTCGCGCTCTACGACGCGATCCTGCCAGCAGGCGCCCGAGACGATCCCATTGCTGGCCGGGCGGTGCTGGTGATGGAGCTCGTCGACGGCCCGAGCCTTGCGGCGGTCCTGCAGGATGGCCCGTTGCCTCTGGGCGTCGTGCGCACGCTCGGCCTCGACATCGCGGCGGCGCTGCTCCACCTGCAGCGCAATGGCATCGTCCATCGGGACGTCAAGCCGGCCAATGTGCTCATTGCACCCGACGGGCGGGCCAAGCTCGCCGACTTCGGTATCTCCCAGTTGAGGGACTCCGGTGCGATCACGCCGACGGGGTTCATGCTCGGCACCAGCGGGTTCATCAGTCCGGAGCAGGTCGAAGGGCGCGGCGCGACCGCAGCCAGCGATGTCTATGCGCTCGGTCTGATCCTGCTGGAGGCCATCACCGGGCAGCGCGAGTACCAGGGCAGCGACACCGAGGCCGCCCTGGCCAGGCTGGCTCGCCAGCCCGCGGTGCCCGCGCAGCTCCCGGCGGCGCTGGCGCAGCTGCTGGCCGACATGGTCGCCCGCGACCCGGCGGCGCGGCCGACCGCCGCGGATGTCGCATCACGGCTCGCCGTGCTGGATCTGCGCGAGGCGCCCGCAGGCTTCGGCGCGGCGGACGACGACCGTGCCACGGGCGTCATGGCCCGGCCACGGAAGCCCGGCTGGCTATGGCCGGTCGCCGTCGCGGCCGCCCTGTTAGTCATGGTGGTCGTAGGCGCGTGGCGGATCGCCCTGGACGGCGCACCGGCGACCGGTCCCGGCGCGGGGCCCCGCCCCACGGTCTCCCCGGCCGCGAACACCATCGCCCCGCCCCATGGCGGTCCGGCCGGCACGGCGGCAGCCG
>JAOPVO010000032.1 GCA_025966155.1 Pseudonocardiales bacterium | reverse complement strand
ACCCAGGACGCTGCGATCGCCTCCGCTAAGGGAAACGCGGATCCGTCGGCCCGGGCTCAGGTGGAGGGAATCGACGCGCACCGCTTCGACGCGCTGATCAACCTCGCCGCCGGCGCCTTGGCCGACGGCGGTCTGCCGACGCGGCACGGCAAGCGGCCGGCGATCGCGATCACCGTGGCCCTGTCCACCCTGCTGGGCCTCGACGATCAGCCGGCCGACCTGGCCGGGTACGGGCCCATCACCGCTGAGGCCGCCCGCCGCGCAGCCGCCGATCCCACCGGGACCTGGCAGCGGCTCATCATCACGCCCAAGGGGCTCGTCGCGGACGCCGCGTACACCAGCTACCGCCCGCCGCAGGCGCTCTGCGACACAGTGGTCGCCCGGGACCGGACTTGCACCTTCCCCCGCTGCAGCCAGCCCGCGCTGCGCTGCGATATCGACCACCAGGATGCCTGGCCCGACGGCTCGACCTGCCTGGGGAACAACCATGCCCTCTGCCGCGGGCACCACATCCTCAAAACCGCCGGGATGGCGCTGCCGGTGTACGACCCCGTCACTGGCGACACCCTCTGGACCCTGCCCTCGGGCCAGAGCATCCGGAGACCGGCCGAGCGACACTGGCAGTTTGATCCCGAAGCGGCGGCACACCCCTGCCGCGAATGCGGAACCGACACCCATGGCGACCAGCCCTGCCCCGCCATCGTTCCCTGCCCACCCGCGCCTCCGCCAGCCCGGCCCCGCCTGCTGCGCGCCATCGCCGACACCCTCGGATCCATCCCCTCCGACGACCCCGGCGCCACCCTGCGTTCCTTCGACCCGATGCAGGGCGACCCGATCAAGCCGAATCTGATGGACGACTATCCGCCGCCGCCGTTCTAAGCCCGCGCCGGGCAGCCACCATTCACCAGCCACTCCACGTTGACGGCGCCCCACGGCAGAATGAGCCCATGAAGCTGCCCGTGATGCCTCCGGTATCGCCCATGCTCGCCAAATCCGTATCCGCGATCCCGCCCGGCGCGTCGTATGAGCCCAAATGGGACGGGTTCCGGTCGATCATCTTCCGCGATGGCGACGAGGTCGAATTCGGCAGCCGCAACGAGAAGCCGCTGACCCGCTATTTCCCGGAATTGGTCGAGGCGGTCAAGGCCAACCTGCCCGAGCGCTGCGTCATCGACGGCGAGATCGTGGTCACGGCCAACGGGGGACTGGACTTCGAGGCCCTCCAGCAGCGCATCCACCCGGCCGTCTCCCGCGTGACGATGCTGAGCCGGCAGACACCGGCGTCCTTCATCGCCTTCGACCTGCTGGCGATCGACGACGAGGACCTCACCGGCCGCCCGTTCCATGAGCGGCGGGCGCGGCTCGAGCAGGCCCTGGCGAAAGCAGAGGCCCCGATCCATCTCACGCCGGCGACCGACGACCAAGAGGTCGCGCAGCGCTGGTTCGTCGAATTCGAGGGCGCCGGCCTGGACGGCGTCGTCGCCAAGCCGCTGGACGTGACCTACCAGCCGGACAAGCGGGTGATGTTCAAGATCAAGCACGAGCGCACCGCCGACTGCGTGGTCGCGGGCTACCGCGTCCACAAGAGCGGCGACGATGCAATCGGGTCGCTGATGCTCGGGCTCTACACCCCGGACGGCACCCTGAATTCGATCGGCGTCATCGGCGCATTCACGATGGGCCGCCGGAGGGAGCTGTTCCAGGAGCTCCAGTACCTGGTGACCGACTTCGACGACCATCCATGGAACTGGGCCGCCCACGAGGCCGGCGAGCGCACGCCACGCAAGGGCGAGGGGTCGCGCTGGAATGGCGGCAAGGACCTCTCCTTCACCCCGCTGCGCCCAGAATTGGTGGTTGAGGTCCGCTACGACCACATGGAGGGCGAGCGCTTCCGGCACACCGCGCAGTTCAACCGCTGGCGCCCCGACCGCACGCCGCAGTCGTGCACCTACGAGCAACTCGAGCAGCCGGTGACCTTCCAGCTCGACAACATCGTCCCCGGCCTGGGCGGCTGACGGAGTGACAGCAGCACCCGCTCGGCCCCGTGCTCCACTGCGTATGTTGGCCGCTGTCGCCGCGACCGCGATCACCCTGCTGGCGGCGTGCACCTCGACCACCGGCGGCACGGGCACGCTCGCGGGGGCAGGGCCGGCTCCGTCCGCATTGCCGAGCACCAGCTCCCCCAACGGCAGCACCCCGGGCAGTGGTACTTCGAGCAGCACCCCAGGCGGTGCGCCTTCCGTTGATGCGATCGACTTCGAGGACTGCACCGACCGCATCCGCCCGCAGCTCGGCGATGCGCCCATCTTCGACCGGCTGTCCTTCGGCTGCGGAATCATGCCGGTGCCCGTGGACTACGCGAAGCCCACGGGCGACACGCTCGACATCGCGGTCCTGCGCCTGCACCTCACCGCCCAGACACCCAGCAAGCGGATCGGCTCGCTGGTGATCAATCCCGGCGGACCCGGCGGATCCGGGGTCAATGCCGCATTCGGCGTCGTCACCGAAATCGATCCGGCCCTCCTGAAATCGTTCGACCTCGTGGGCTTCGACCCGCGCGGCGTCGGGGAATCCGCGCCGGTCGCCTGCATATCGGCGACGACGAAGGACAAGCTCACGCCCATCGACTTCGACATCCGCATCCCGGCGGACTTCGCGGCCGCCAAGCAACAGTCCGCCGACATCGCCGCCGGCTGCACTCGCAAGTACCCGGACCTCCGATACATCAACACCGAGGCCACCGCGCGCGACCTCGATCTGCTGCGGCAGGGTCTGGGCGATGCCGGCCTGAACTACCTCGGGTACTCCTACGGCACCTCGTTGGGCGCGGTCTACGCGCATCTGTTCCCGCGCAATATCCGGGTTGCGGTCCTCGATGGCGCGGTCGACCCCACGACCTCCGGCCTCGAAGGCTCCGAGTTCCAGCTCGCCGGCTTCGAGCAGGCCTTCGATCAGTTCGCCGCCTATTGCCGCGGCGACACCGCTTGCGCGACGCTCGGCGATCCCCGCGCCGCCATCACGGCTATGGAGATCGGGGCGAAGTCGATCCCTATACCGTCCGACGACAAGAAGCGCGCGGCCGGCGGCGGCACCGTCATCCTGGCCGCGGTATCCGCGCTGTACAGCCAGGACACCTGGCCGGACCTCCGCGATGCCCTGCTGCAGGCCAAGCGCGGGAACAGCACCGGGCTGGTCTCGCTCGCCGACGACTACAACGGCCGCCAGCCCGACGGGTCATACGGCAACCTCATGGACGCCAACCTGGCGATCAACTGCAACGACACCGGCACGGACCTCACCGACGCCGAGATCCTCGCCGCGGCCAATCGATGGGCCACTCAGTACCCCCTATTCGGCCTGAACTTCGCGCAGAGCCTGTTCGCCTGCCAGAGCTGGCAGCCCAACCGCACCCCGCTGCCGCCCGCCGACGCCCTCAGCGCGCCGCCGATCCTGGTCATCGGCACCGTGCACGATCCGGCGACCCCGTATGCCGGCGCGCAGCATCTGGCCGACCAGCTCACAGTTGGCGTGCTGTTGACCTGGGATGGGGAGGGGCACACCGCGTACCCCAAGACCTCGTGCATTCAGGAGATCGTTGATGGCTACCTCGTGACCGGAATCCCGCCGGCCAGCGGCACCGAATGCCCCGCGTCATGACCGAGCCAATTCCCTCCGTCAGCCTCCCCTGGATGCATATCGCCCGGCCACGGCGCCAGCCCGTGCGCGGCATCGCCGTGGTCCTGCACGGCGGCCGCGAGCGCAGCACCATGCGCACCGCGCCCTGGCAGGCTGCCGTCATCCGGCTGCTGCCCTTCGACTGGGCCCTGCGACGAGCCGGGCGCCGCCGCGGCCTGGCCGTCGTGCGAATCCGCTTCCGGGTGCGCGGCTGGAATGCCGGCTCGCCCGTCGGCGGCGCGCCCGCTCCCGTCGCAGATCTGCTCGCCGCCCTCGACCTGCTGGCTGCGCGCTACCCGGGCGCCCCGATCGCCCTGGTCGGCCACTCGATGGGCGGCCGGGCCGCGATGCGCGGCGCCGGGCACCCCGCCGTGCGCGCCGTCGTCGGTCTCGCGCCGTGGATCGCGTTCGCCGAGCCATACCGCCAGCTCGCCGATCGCGATGTCCTGATCCTGCATGGCACGGCCGATCGCTGGACCGACCCGGTCGCCTCGGAGAGCTATGGCGACGCCGCGGCCCAGATCGGCGCGCGGGTGTCGTACGTCGCGGTCGAGGGCGGCACGCACAGCATGCTTCAGCACCCGCGGTTCTGGCACCGAGTGACCGCCGACTACGTGACAGCGATACTTCCCGGTCTCACGCCGGCGCCCCAATCCGCAACGGGCGCTACAGCGAACCTTGTCCGGGATGCGGTGCGCGGCAATTTGCGGACGAGCATCTCCCCTGCCTGAGCCGCGGCTCGAGCAGTGCCGAGGCATTGAGGGGAGCACCACGTGGCACGTCGTCAGGTTGCCGTCATCGGCGCCGGGGTGGCCGGATTGACCGCCGCCTATGTCCTGCAGCAGGAATGCGACGTGACGCTGTACGAGTCGGCCGACCGCCTCGGCGGGCACGCCGATACCCATGAGGTCGTCGACGCCGCGGGCCATGCCCAGAATGTCGACACCGGCTTCATCGTGCACAACGAGCGCACCTACCCGCACCTGCTCCGCCTGTTCGACGAGCTCGGCGTCGCCACGCAGGAGTCCGAGATGAGCATGTCGATCCGGTGCGGCGGCTGCGGCCTTGAGTACGCGGGCTCCCGGGGCCTGGGCGGGCTGTTCGCCGATCCCCGCACGGCAGTCCGCCCGGCGTACCTGCGGATGCTGACCGACGTCGTCCGCTTCAATAAGGCCGCCCGGTCGCTGATGGCCGATGGCAGCGCATCGTCGGACCCGCGGACGCGTGGCCAGTTCCTCGACGCCCATCGCTTCCCGCAGTTCTTCCGGGCCCACTTCATGACACCGCTCGTCTCGGCCGTCTGGTCATGCTCCCCTGAGCTCGCTATGCAGTACCCGGCGCGCTACCTCTTCAGCTTCCTCGAGAACCACGGGATGCTGACGGTCAAGGGCTCGCCGGTTTGGCGCACAGTCAGCGGCGGCTCGGCGCGCTACGTCGAGCGCGTCGCCAAGAACCTCACTGCCGTCCAGACCTCCACGCCCGTCCGGGCCGTCACCCGGACCGCGGACGGCGTCGATCTCCGCGACGATGCCGATCAGGTCCGGCGCTTCGACGGCGCTGTGATCGCGACGCATCCCGAGCAGGCGCTGGCGATGCTCGCCGAGGCGACGCCTCTGCAGTCGCAGTTGCTCGGCGCGATCCGGTACTCCCGGAATGCCACCGCCCTGCACACCGACACGACCGTGCTCCCCCGCCGCACCCGGGCGCAGGCATCGTGGAACTACTACCTTCCCGACTGCGCTGCCGCGGCGTCCGACGTCCACGTCACCTACGACATGAACCGCCTGCAGCGCCTGGACTCCCCCACCCGCTATCTGGTGACGCTCAATGGCGCGGACCGCGTCGACCCCGCGACGGTCGTCGACGCAATGGTGTACGACCACCCGATCTTCACCCCCGAATCGACGGCCGCGATAGCCCGCATGGACGAGATCGACGACGGCGTCCTGGCGTTCGCCGGCGCCTACCGCGGCTGGGGCTTCCACGAGGATGGCTGCCGGTCCGGGGTAAATGCCGCGCAGAGCCTCGGTGTGTCGTGGTGAGCGCAGCCGCCGCCCTGTATCCCGTCGACATCAAGCACGTGCGCCCCGGCCCGGTCCGGCACGCGTTCGACTACCGAAGCTACCTATGGCTCGTCGACGTGGACGATCTGCCCCGCCTGCCCCGCGGTTTGGGCTGGCTGGCGACATTCGACCCCGCTGATCATGTGGGCGACCCGTCCGCGCCGCTGAGCGCCAATGTGCGGCGCTACCTCGCCGAGAACGGCATCGAGATCGGCCGCGGCCGGATCCTGATGCTCGCCAATGCGAGGATCGCTGGCTATGTGTTTAATCCGCTGTCCGTGTTCTGGTGCCACAGCGAGTCCGGCGGCCTGGCGGCGGTCATTGCCGAGGTCCACAACACCTACGGCCAGCGGCACCGGTACCTGCTCGGCACCGACGAGCGCGGCCGCGCCGAGACCGACAAGGAGTTCTACGTCTCCCCGTTCTACCCCGTCGAGGGACGCTATCGGATGTCGCTGCCCGAGCCCGACGAGCGCCTCGCCGTCAGCATCGCCATGCACCACGGCGACGGGCCGCCGTTCATCGCCTCGATGCGCGGCGCCCGCCGAGCCGCGACGCTCGGCGCTGTCCTCGGCCTCAGCCTGCGCCACCCGCTCTCGACCCTGGCCATCAGCGCGCGCATCCGCAAACAGGGAATCACCCTTTGGCTGAAGGGCCTTCGGCCCTTCCCCCGCCCCGCACACCCATCCGGTTCAGCCTCAGCCGGACCCAGAGCAATGGAGACACAGCGCATGAGCAATCCCTACCCGGTCCGCGTCCATGGGATCGACGCCGAGCGCTGGCCCGATGTCGCAGCCGTGCCGCGCCGGCCCATTCATGGGGCCGTCGCGGGCGCCCTGTTCCGCGCGGCGGTCCGCATGCTGCCCCTGCGCGTCGTGGGCCCGAACGGCCACGAGATCGGGCGCGGCGGCAAGGATGCGCCCGTCCTGCGCGTACCGCGGCCCAATGATTTCTATGGCCGCGTCGGCTCGTCGGGCCTGATCGGCTTCGGCGAGGCCTACATGGCCGGCGATTGGGAGGCCTCGGACTCGGCCGAGCTCCCCATGGCGCTCACCGTGCTCGCGCGGCGGATGGACAAGCTCGTCCCCAAGCCGCTGCAGAAGCTGCGCCGGGTGTTCCTGCTGCGCCAGCCGTCGGCCGACGACAACACCGTCAGCGGATCGAAGCGGAACATCGGGCGGCACTACGACCTGTCGAATGACCTTTTCGCGCTCTTCCTGGATAAGTCGCTGTCCTATAGCTCGGCCCTGTTCGATCAGGACCCGGCCATGGACCCCGACGATCTGCGGGCGGCCGCGGCCGACGAGGACCTCACCGTTGCGCAGCACCGCAAGATCGACCGCCTGCTGGATGAGTGCGAGGTCGGCCCGGGCTCGACGGTGCTGGAGATCGGCACCGGCTGGGGCGAGCTGTCCATCCGCGCCGCGCAGCGGGGGGCGAAGGTCACGACGATCACGATCTCGATCGAGCAGGCCGAGCTCGCCCGCCAGCGCGCCCACGAGGCCGGTGTCGCCGAGCGCATCGACATCAAGCTCCAGGACTACCGCGAGACGACCGGAAAGTACGACGCAGTCATCAGCGTCGAGATGATCGAGGCCGTCGGCGTCGCGCATTGGCCGACCTACTTCGCCACCCTCGACCGGCTCGTCCGCCCGGGCGGCAAGGTCGGGCTCCAGGCCATCCTGATGCCCGATGACCGCATGCGCGCCTCGCGCGACACCTATACCTGGATCCGCAAGTACATCTTCCCGGGCGGGCAGATCATGTCGACCGAGGCAATCCGCGAGGCCCTCGCCGTCCACACCACACTGGTCGAGACGAGCACGCTCGGATTCGGCACGCACTACGCCGAGACGCTGCGGCGCTGGCGGGCGGAGTTCGAGGACCGCGCCGGCGATGTCGATCAGCTCGGGTTCGACGAGACATTCCGCAAGATGTGGTCGCTCTACCTGGCGTACTCCGAGGCGGGCTTCCGGGCCGGCTACCTCGACGTCGCGCAGTTCACCTTCGCCAAGCCGTCGACCTCGGCCGGCGGATCGTGGACGCAGGCCGCCGCCGAGCAGACCGGGCAGGTCGGGCGATGACCACGGTCGCCGATCGTCTGGCCGGCCTGCTGGAGCCTGCGCTCGGCCCGCTCCCGGTCCGCATCCGCGCCTGGGACGGCAGCGAGGCCGGGCCCTCCACCGGCCCGATTGTCGTCATCTCCTCGCGGAAGGCGCTCCGCCGACTGCTGTGGAGCCCGGGCGAGCTCGGCCTGGCCCAGGCCTACGTCACCGGCGAGATCGACGTCGATGGCGATATCGCCACGGGCTTCAAGCAGGTCTGGGCTGCGCATCGGTCCGGCGCCGCGGCCCGTCCCGAGCTCACCCGGTCAGATAAGCTGCGGATGCTGCGCACCGCAGCCCGCCTCGGGGTGCTGGGCCGCCGCCCGGCCCCTCCGGCGTCCCAATCGGCGCTGCGCGGCGAGCGCCACAGCAAGGCCCGCGACCGCGACGCCATCGCCCATCACTACGACCTATCGAACGAGTTCTATTCGCTGATCCTGGACGAGAACATGGCGTATTCGTCGGGCTACTGGAGCGCGCCCTATGTTCGCGGCGTCTCCGACCCGGCCAGCGTGACCGATGCGCAGCGCGACAAGCTCGACCTCGTTTGCCGCAAGCTCGACCTCAAGCCCGGGATGCGCCTGCTCGATGTCGGCTGCGGCTGGGGATCGCTGATCCTGCACGCCGCACAGCACTATGGAGTTCACGCCACCGGCGTCACGCTCTCGGCGGAGCAGCACGCATTCGTCTCCGAGCGCATCGCCGAGCGTGGCCTGGCCGACAGCGTCGCCGTGCGCCTTCAGGACTACCGCGAGATCGACCCGTTCCCCGAGGCGTGGGATGCCGTGTCGTCGCTGGAGATGGGCGAGCACGTCGGGCAGGAGAACTACGGCACCTATGCATCCGCGCTGTTCGCCGCGCTGAAGCCGACGGGCCGCCTGCTGCTGCAGCAGATGTCGCGCCGCTCCGACGCCCGGCCCGGCGGCGGGGAGTTCATCGAGGCGTTCATCGCCCCGGACATGCACATGCGCCCGGTGGGCGAGACGATCGGCCTCATCGCGCAGGCCGGCTTCGAGATCCGCGACGTGCACGCCCTGCGCGAGCACTACGTGTGGACGGTGGAGGCCTGGCTGGACACTTTCGAGTCGCACATCGACGAGCTCACCGCACTGGTCGGCGAGGAGGTCGTGCGGGTATGGCGGCTGTACCTCGTCGGCGGCGCGCTGACCTTCGAGGAAGGGCGCATGGGCGTGGATCAGATCCTCGCCGTGCGCCCCGGCCCGGCCGGCCAATCGGGGATGCCGCCGCGCCGCAGCGACGGCCCCAGCACGATTGTCGGGTAGCGCCCGATCATGACTGGATTCCACGCCGATACCTTCACTACCGCACTGGCGGGGAGCGTCGGGGCTATCCTGCTGCTGCTCGGCATCACGCTGGCCTGCGCGCTGCACGCCGGGCGGCACAATGTCATCGACACGACCTGGGGCCTGGGGTTCGCCGCAGTTGCGCTGGTGGCGTTCGTCGCCTCGCGCGATACCGGCGACGGGCTGCGGCGCTGGCTGCTGCTGATCTGCCCGGTCATCTGGGGGTGCCGGCTCGCGTACTACACCGGGCGGCGCGCGCTCGGGAAGGGCGAGGACCCGCGCTACAACCAACTCCTGGACAAGGGCGTGCCTGGCGGCCGGCATGGCGCGGCGCGCACGTCGCGCGCCATCCGCATCATCTATGCGCTGCAAGGCTTCCTGGTGCTGTTCATCTCCCTCCCGCTGATCGTCGGCGCGGCCACGAACGGGCCGGTGCGCATCGTCGGCTGGCTCGGCGTCGCCATCTGGGCGCTCGGGATGTTCTTCGAATCCGTCGGCGATGCGCAGATGAGCCGGTTCAAGGGCGACAGCGCGAACAAGGGCCAGATCATGGATCGCGGACTATGGAAGTACACCCGCCACCCCAACTACTTCGGCGACGCCTGCATCTGGGCCGGGATGTTCATCCTCGCCGCCGAGCGCTGGCCCGGCGTCCTGACGGTCCTGTCGCCGATCGCGATGATCCTGCTGCTCACCAAGGGCTCCGGCGCGGCCAACCTCGAGCGGCACATGGCCGAGCGCCCCGGATACCGCGAGTACATGTCCCGCACGAGCGGCTTCGTGCCCCTGCCGCCCAAGCGCGACGGACTTATGGCGGATGTGAGAGGCCATTAAGTCGCCGCTGACAATCGGGCGAGCCAAGGCGACCTTCACGACGATCTTCCCGGCGGCCTACTCCGGGCGCTGGCCGCACATGCACTTCGAGGTGCACAACAGCGTCGCCGAGGCAGCGTCGGCCTGAGCCACTGCATGCGCCCGCTCCGGTCGGTGCCGATCAAGTGGGACGATCGCGCAGTGTCGGCGCATCTGGTCTGGGTCCTGCTGGCCGCGTCTGTGGCGGCGTTCGCGCTGGCCGGCCTGTCGGCGGTCGCCGGGTTCGGCGGCGGCGTGGTCCTGCTGCCGATCTTCACGGCCCTGTTCGGCCTCCGTGTCGCCGTCCCGGTGCTGACGTTGGCTCAGTTGTCGAGCAACGGCTCGCGGGCCTGGCTGAACCGGGAGGAGATCCGATGGCGGATCGTCGCCCGCTTCGCCGTCGGCGCCGTGCCGCTCGCGGTTGCCGGCGGACTGATCTTCGCGGCGGCTCCGCTGGGCGTCCTGAAGCGGGTGCTCGGGCTGTTCCTCATTGGCGTAGTGGTGTGGCGCCGGTGGGATCCGCAGCCGCGGCCGCCGCGCCTCGGCTCCTTCGTCGGCATCGGCGCGGCCTCGGGGTTCGGCTCGGCCGTGCTGGGTTCGGTGGGACCGATCACCGCACCCTTCTTCCTCGCCTACGGGCTGGTGCGCGGCGCGTACATCGGCACCGAGGCAGTCTGCGCGCTGTCCATGCACGGCGCGAAGATTGCTGCCTATGGGGGTGGGCAGCTGCTCTCGCTGCGGGTGCTCCTGCTCGGCGCCGCGATTACCCCGGCGACCCTCGCCGGGGCGTGGAGCGGCAAGCGCATCGCCGACCGGCTCAGCGATGCGGCCTTCGCCCGGCTCGTGGAGGCGGCCCTGCTGGTTGCCGGCGTCGTCTTCGTGCTCGGCGTCTGAGCGCCGATTCTGACGCCCATGAGGCGCTGCCCGACTAAGGTGGCGCCTCGTGTCCGTCGTCCTCGCCCTGTTCGCCGCCCTGGTGTACGGGATCAGCGACTTCGTCGGCGGATTGGCGTCGCGACGGGCGAAGGCCGTCACCGTGCTGCTGTACAGCTACCCGGTCGGCGCGCTGCTGATGATCCTGCTGCTCCCGGTCTTTCCCGGCCCGGTGAGCCAGTCGACGCTGATCTGGGGCCTGGCCGGCGGATGCGCAGGATTCGTCGGGGTCCTGCTGATGTACACGGCCCTCGGCATGGCCCCAATGAATGTCATCTCGCCGGTCACCGCGCTGACCAGCGCCGCCGTCCCGGTGCTGGCCGGCGTGCTCTACGGCGAGCGGCCCCATTCCCTGGCGTGGGTCGGCATCGCCCTCGGCTTGGTCGCGATCGTGCTCATCAGCCGGTCCCCCGAGCCCGACCCGGCCGAGACTGGGGCCGAGCTCTCGGTCCTTCACGGGCACGCCTCGACCAGGGCCATCGTGCTTGCGCTGATCGCCGGGGTCGGTTTCGGCGGCTACTTCATCTGCCTGGCCCGCGCCGATGCCGACTCCGGGCTGTGGCCCGTGGTGCTGGCCCGGTTGTCCGCCTCCGCGTTGACCATCCCGATCGCCTTCCGGATGCGCGCGGTCCACCGCCTCGGCGGCTCGCTGCTGGTGCTGGCCGCCGCGGGCGGTGCGCTGGACGCGCTGGCCAACCTGTTCTTCCTGCTCGCCTCGCGCGAGGGCTACCTGTCCCTGGCCAGCGTGATTACTTCGCTGTACCCGGCCGGAACCGTGCTGCTCGCAGCGATCCTGCTGCGCGAGCGCACGACCGGCCTGCAGCGGGCGGGCTTCGCGGTCGCCGCCGCCGCTGTGGTGCTGGTCGCACGCTAGCGCCAGGAGGTCAGCACGATCGCGGCTGGCTGCTAGACGCGCAGTTCCTCGGGCACCGAGTCCAGCGCGTCCTGGATCGCCTTGATCAGCGCCCGGGCGGAGTCGGCCCGGAGCTCCAGCGCGACTCGGCCGTTGGGCCCCTTGGCTGCGTCGGCGAGATCGATGTTGAGCGTGTGCTCGGCCATCGCGTGCACCGGGTGGTCGAAGTACACCGTCGCGGCGGTGACGTGGAACCACTCGCTGCCCGGGCCCTTGGCGCTGCCGTCCATATCGGCATGAACTGTCGCGTAGGTGCACATCTCAGGCTCCAGTCGGCGTGCTGGCGGTCGTGGCGAGATGCTCGCCGTAGAAGGCGGCGATCTTGGCCCAGCCGTCGTTCGCCGCGGCGACCCGGTAGGACGGGCGGTCGACGGAGAAGAACGCGTGGCCGGCGTCATCGTAGGAGTGGAAGTCATGCGGCTTGCCGTTGGCCGTCAGGATGTCGTCGAGCTCGGCCACGTGCTCCGGACTGGGGTACTTGTCGTCCTTGCCGAACATGCCCAGCAGCGGCGCCCTCAGGTTGGGCAGCTGGTCCACCAGGTTGGTGCGCAGCGACCCCTCGGGCGGTGTCCCGGTGACGAAGGCGCCGTAGCAATCGACCGCGGCGTCCACATCGAGGTTGCATGCGACGAGCACGCTCTGCCGCCCGCCCGAGCAGTACCCGATCACGCCGACCTTGCCGTTGGACGTCGGCAGGGCCCGGAGGTAGGCGATGGCCCCCGCCGCATCGCCGAGCAGCCGCTCGTCCGGCACGCCGCCCTGAGCGCGGGCGACCGCCGCCGCGTCATCGGGGGCTGCGCCGGGCGCCTCACGCCAGTACAGGTTCGGGCAGATGGCGTCGTAGCCCAGCTCGGCGAAGCGGCGGACGATCTCCTTCGATGCGCGGTCGTAGCCGGGCATGTGGTGGATGACCAGCACGGCGCCGCGCGGGCCGGGCTCATCGGTCTCGTCCGGCGTCGCCAGGTAGGCCTGGATCTCGTCGCCGTTCGCCCCCGTGATTTGGATGGTGCGTGCCGTCAGCTGTTCGCTCATGGGGTCAATCGAATCACGGACGCAGCCGACCTCGAAAGGGCTACATCGCTAGCTATCTACTGTGCGAACTGCGGGTAGAGCGCGGCGACCCCGCCCGACAGCCGGGCGAGCAGCCGTCGGCTGACGTCGTCGGCCACGATCTCGTGCTCGCCCGCAGCGATGGCGTCCAGCGCCAAGCGGGCGATGACGGCCGGGTCGGACTTGGGCGCGGTGACATGGGCGATCATGTCGGTGTCCATGTAGCCGACGTGCAGCGCGCTGACCGCAGTGCCCTGCTCGGCCAGCTCCAGGCGGAGCGCGTTGGTGAGCGACCACTCCGCCGATTTGGCGGCGCAATAGGCGCCGGAGCCGGCGAACGAGACCCATGACAGCGCGGACAGCACGTTGAGCATCGCGCCGCCCCCGGCCAGCTGCGGCGCGAAGGCCCGGGCGACGCTCAACGTCCCGAAGTAGTGGGTGTTCATCTCCAGCTGGATGTCGGCCATCGGGCCGGTGAGCAGCGACGCCCCGGTGCTCGTTCCGGCATTGTTGATCAGCAGGCGCACATCCCCGGTCGCCGCGGCGGCCGCCTCGACCGATGCCGGGTCGGTGATGTCGAGCTGGATCGGTATGGCGCCCGGGAGATCGACCGAGCGGGGGTCGCGCGCGGCGGCGTAGACCGTGGCCCCGCGCTCGAGCAGCTCGCGGGCGAAGCGCAGGCCCAGCCCGCGATTGGCGCCGGTGACGAGGGCGGTGGTGGCCGAGATGTCCATGTGGTGGTCCTCCTGGGTTGGTCGTTCCAACCTAGACACCCTGGATAGGTTCATGCAACTCAGCTACGATCGCTGGATGGAGCTCGACCCGAACTGCTCGATCGCCCGGAGCCTCGGCGTCCTCGGCGAGCGCTGGACCTTCCTGATCCTGCGCGAGGCGATCAGCGGCGCGACCCGCTTCGCCCAGTTCCGCGACGGCCTGCGCGTCGCACCCGATGTGCTGACCGCGCGGCTCGAGACGCTCGTCGAGCACGGCGTGCTCGTCCGCGCGCCCTACCGCGACCCCGGGTCGCGGACGCGGTTCGAGTACGCGCTGACCCCGGCCGGGCGGGACCTGGCCGTCGTGCTGGCGTCGCTCATGCAGTGGGGCGACACGCACCTGCCGCGCGCGGACGGGCCGACCGTGCGGTTGCGGCAGCGCGGTAGCGAGCAGGCGCTGCACGTCGGGTTCGTCGACAGCGAGGGCCACGAGGTCGGCCTGGCCGATGCCCGCTTCGAGCGCACACCGGCGCACCCCGCGTACTGAGCGTTCGGCAGTGACGGGACCCGGTCCCGTCAACGGGCCGAGCGTTTGGGGGGTGAGGCAATTCTGCTGGGCGCTGCAGTGTTCGGACGTGCATGTCATCGACCATGCGCGCCGTCGGTTACCGCCGCAGCCTGCCCGCCTCGGATCCGCAGAGCCTGATC
Organism: Pseudonocardiales bacterium; assembly: GCA_025966155.1. Taxonomy (GTDB): domain Bacteria; phylum Actinomycetota; class Actinomycetes; order Mycobacteriales; family Jatrophihabitantaceae; genus RYN-150. The sequence continues at coordinate 6,961 of JAOPVO010000032.1, read as the reverse complement.
GATCTCGAGGTCGCGGTGCCCGATGTCGGCCCGCGCGACCTCCTGGTCCGGGTCGAGGCGGTGTCGGTCAACCCCGTCGACACGAAGGTCCGCCGGTCCGGCGATCCGACGGGCGCGCGCATCCTCGGCTTCGATGCCGCCGGCGTGGTCGAGCGGGTCGGCGCCGACGTGGGACTCTTCGCCCCCGGCGACGAGGTCTACTACGCCGGGTCGATTGCCCGGCCGGGGACGGACGCGCAGTGGCACGCGGTCCACGAGAATCTGGTCGGCCGGAAGCCGAGCACCCTGTCGTTCGCCGAGGCCGCCGCGCTGCCGCTCACGACGATCACCGCCTGGGAGACGCTCTTCGAGAAGTTCGCGGTGCCCCGCGGCGGGTCCGGCACGCTGCTGGTGGTTGGCGCGGCCGGCGGAGTCGGCTCGATGCTGATCCAGCTGGCCGCCGCGCTTACCGACCTGCGCCTGATCGGGACGGCGTCGCGGCCGGAGTCGCGCGAGTGGGCGCGGGGCCTCGGCGCGCACGAGGTCGTCGATCATCACGGGGATCTCGCCGACGCTGTTCGCGCCGTCGCGCCGGAAGGGGTCGACTACATCTTCAGCCCGTACTCGGTTGGCAACGTCGGGGCCTACGCCGACCTGCTGCGGGTCGGCGGGCATGTCGCCGCCATCGACGAGCCGGCGGGCCTGGATACCCTGCCCTTGAAGCGGAAGAGCGGCACATGGCACTGGGAGGGGATGTTCGCCAAGGCGCTCAATGCACCTGAGGATGCTTCCCAGCACGCCCTGCTGGACGAGGTGGCCGATCTGGTCGACGCCGGGATGCTGCGCTCGACGGTGACCACCCTGCTGGAGCCCATCAACGCGGAGAGCCTCCGCGAGGCCCACGCACGGGTCGAGAGCGGGTCGACCATCGGCAAGGTCGTGATCGCCGGCTGGCGCTAGGGTCCAGCGCATGCGCGTGGTCTCGATGCTCCCCTCCGCCACGGAGATCGTGTACGCCCTCGGCTTGGGCGACAGCCTGGTCGGCGTCACCTTCGAGTGCGACGAGCCTGCCCAGGCCCGCAGGGACAACGCGATCATCGTCGGCGGGCGGGACACCAGCACGATGGCGCCGGGTGAGATAGATGCCTATGTACGCGCGCAGCTGGCCTCCGGAGAGGATCTGTACACCCTGGACGCCGGCGCGCTGGCCAGGCTGGCGCCGGATGTCATCCTCACCCAGGACCTCTGCCGGGTCTGCGCGCTGCCCTCGGATCAGGTCGAGGCGGCACTGGCCTACCTCGGCTGCAGCGCGGACGTTGTCTCGCTGGAGCCGATGACCCTGGATGCGGTCCTCGAATCAGTGCTGACCGTCGGCTCGCGACTCGGCGTTCCATCGCAGGCTCATGATCTCGTCGCCGCCCTCCGCGCGCGGTTGCACGCCGTCGCCCAGGCCGTTGCCGGGCTCCCCCGGCCGCGTGTCTCCGTCGTGGAGTGGGTCGACCCGCCCTTCGCCGCGGGCCATTGGGTGCCTGACCTGATCACCGCCGCCGGCGGCATCCCGGTCGGCGCCCGGCCCGGCCAGCGCTCAGTCGAGACGACCTGGGCGGCCATCGCCGCCGACGAGCCCGACCTGATCCTGGTGACGCCGTGCGGATTCCACCTGGCCGGGGCCTTCGAGCAGGCCCGCGCCGCCGCGCGGCATCTGCCCGACGCTCCGATCTGGGCCATCGACGCCGACGGGCTGGTCGTCCGGCCGGGCCCGCGCCTGGTCGACGGCGTCGAGGCCATCGCCGCGATCTTGCACCCGGGCGCCGTCCCGCCTCCTCGGCCCGGAGCGATCGGCCGCGCTAGGTAGTCGAGAAATTCACTACCGCTGGGTACTTACATCTGTGTAAGACACCAGATATGGTGACGGAGCTCTGGTTCGACTCGCCCGCCAGGTGAGTCGTCGCAAGAGGGAATCCGGTGCGAATCCGGGACTGCCCCGCAGCGGTATGTGGGAACGACAGTCGTCAACAGCACTGGGCGCGAGCCTGGGAAGCGACGACCAGTAGATGGACGCGAATGGCCCGATCAGGCCGCCGCGGCCGTGCCCACGAGTCCGAAGACCTGCCAGCGTCACCGCGCGCTCCTGCGCGCGGTGAGTCCGCGGCCCCGTGGGAGGGTCAAGAGACGCTGCTGGCCGGCCTGCCCTCGTGGCGGCGCCACCCCCGCCGGCGACGCTCCCCCTCCCTTTGGGCCTCGGGCTCTGCTCTCGCGCCGGGTCGGCGCGCGACCGAGGGGACAGATGGACATGGCAGCACCAGTCAGCAGCGCCACCACAATCAGCATCACCAAGCGGGACGGCACGCGGGAGCCCTACGACGGCTACGAGATCGCGGCCTCCATCGAGGAGGCCAGCCGCGGGCTGGACGACGCGATCACCCGCTCGACGCAGATCCAGTCCGAGCTGGAGATCACCCTGTTCGACGGAATGACCAGCGAGCAACTGGACGAGGCCGTCATCCACATCGCCCTGCAGAACGTCAAGGACGATCCGGAATTCGACACGATCGCCGCCCGCCTGCTCGTCAAGTCGATGTACAAGAAGGTGCTCGGCGACGGAATCGACCGGGCGTCGCTGCGCGAGCGGCACCGCGACGAATTCCCCGGTTACATCGCCCGCGGCGTCGCGGGCCGCCTCCTGGACACCCGCCTCACCGAGCGATTCGACCTCGAGCGCCTGGCCGCGGCCCTGGACCCGTCGCGCGACGACCTGCTGCGGTACATCGGCGCGCAGACCATGCGCACGCGCTACATGATGAGCGACGACCGCCGGAACCCCCTCGAGGTCCCGCAGTTCTTCTGGATGCGCGTTGCCATGGGCCTGGCCCTGAACGAGGCCGATGCCACCGCCGCCGCAATCTCCTTCTACGACAGCATGTCCAGCCTGGACTACCTCGCAGCCGGATCCACGCTGGTCAACGCGGGGACGTCCTACGCGCAGCTGTCCAACTGCTTCGTGATGCAGATGGACGACGACATCGAGCACATCGCCAAGTCGCTGCGCGATGTCATGTGGCTGACCAAGGGCACCGGCGGCATCGGGCTGTCCGTGACCAAGCTGCGCAGCGAGGGGTCCCCCATCCGCAGCAACAACACCACGTCCACCGGGCCGATCCCGTTCATGCACACGATCGACTCGACGCTTCGGGCGATCTCCCGCGGCGGCAAGAAGTTCGGCGCGCTGTGCTTCTACATGGAGAACTGGCACCTGGACTTCCCCCAGTTCCTGGACCTGAAGCAGAACTCCGGCGACCCCTACCGCCGGACCCGCACCGCCAACACCGCGGTGTGGATCTCCGACGAGTTCATGAAGCGGGTTCAGGACGACGCCGCCTGGTATCTGTTCGACCCCCTCGACACACCTGACCTGGTCGAGCTGTACGGGGCAGCGTTCTCGGCGCGCTACGCCGAGTACGTGGCCCTGGCCGAGGCCGGCCGGATGCCGCGCTTCGCCAAGCTCCGGGCCCGCGAGCAGTTCCAGGCCATCCTCATCACCCTCCAGACGACATCGCACCCGTGGCTGACGTGGAAGGACACGATCAACACCCGGGCGCTGAACAGCAACACCGGGACGATCCACCTGTCCAACCTCTGCACGGAGATCACGCTGCCCCAGGATCGGGACAACGTCGCGGTCTGCAACCTGGCCTCGATCAACCTCTCCCGCCACCTCACCGGCGCCGGCGCGCAGACTCGCGTCAACTGGGACAAGCTCGCTGCGTCCACCCGGCTGGCCGTGCGCGGGCTGGACAACCTCATCGATATCACGATCTCGTCGGTGCCGGAGTCCGAGCGCTCCAACGAGCTCAATCGCGCCATCGGCCTGGGTGTCATGGGCTTCACCGATATCGTCGAGCGCCTCGGCTTCTCCTACGAGAGCGAGAGGTCCTACCGGCTGGCCGACCAGGTGCTCGAGTTCGTGAGTTATCACGCTATTGACGCCAGCGCCGATCTCGCCGCCGAGCGCGGGGCCTACCCGAACTTCGATGGGTCCGGCTGGAGCCGCGGCAAGGTCCCCATCGACACCCTCGACGACCTCGAGGCCGACCGCGGCATCGCCGTGGACGTCGACCGCACGGTGCGCCTGGACTGGGACGACCTGCGCGTCAAGGTCGCCCGGGGCATGCGGAACGCGACGCTCATGGCCATTGCCCCGACCGCATCGATCGGCCTCGTGGCCGGCACCACCCCCGGTCTCGACCCGCAGTTCAGCCAGATCTTCAGCCGGGCCACGTCGTCGGGCAAGTTCCTGGAGGTCAACCGCAACCTGGTCACGGCACTGAAGGAGCGCGGGCTATGGGAGTCGGTCCGCGAGGACCTGCTGCGCGTGCAGGGCGACCTGTCCAGGCTGGACGCCGTCCCCGAGGACCTCCAGGAGATCTACCGGACGTCGTTCCAGCTCTCGCCGTTCGCGTTCCTCAAGGTGGCCGCCCGGGCGCAGAAGTGGATCGACCAGGCGATCAGCCGGAATATGTACCTGGCCAGCCGCGATGTGTCCGAGATGGTCGAGCTCTACTCCGCCGCCTGGCGCCAGGGTGTCAAGACGACGTACTACCTGCACATGATGCCCCGCCACACGGCGGAGCAGAGCACGGTAAGGGTAAATAAGGGCGAGGACATCCGGGCCGCGGATTCCGCCAGCTCCGCGCCGTCCCCAGGTCGGCGCGGTTTCGGTTTCGGTGGCGGCAAGGCTCCCGTCACAGCCCCGTCGGCACCCACGGCGGTCTTGCAGAGCCCCGTGGCCGTCGTTCAGGCAGAGACTCTCGATGCGGACAGCTGCCCGGTCGATCCGCAGGACCGCCTCCAGTGCGAGGCATGCCAGTGAGCGCCCGGCGCGGGATCCTCGGCTCGGGGATCCAGGAGGGCCTGCTGCTCAAGCCGCTGACCTACCCCTGGGCCATGGATCTTTACAACCAGGCGGTCGCCAACACGTGGTTCCCCAACGAGGTGCAGCTAGGCGAGGACCTCGCCGACTTCGCCCGGATGAGCGACGACGAGCGCCATGCACTCACGTTCCTGATGAGCTACTTCAACCCCAACGAGCTGCTGGTCAACAAGGCCTTGGCCTTCGGCGTGTATCCCTACGTCAACGCTGCCGAGTGCCACCTGTACCTGGCCAAGCAGATGTGGGAGGAGGCCAACCACTGCATGGCGTTCGAGTACGTCCTGGAGACATTCCCGATCGACCGTGAGCAGGCTTACGAATCCCACGTGACGGTCCCGTCGATGGCGGCCAAGGAGGAGTTCGAGGTCCGCTTCATCCGGCGCATGACCGAGCAGACGCTCGACATCGCCACCGTCGAGGGCAAGCAGGACTTCGTGCGGAACCTGGTCGCGTACAACGTGATCCTCGAGGGCATCTGGTTCTACAGCGGATTCATGGTGGCGCTGTCGTTCCGGCAGCGGAACCTGCTGCGGAACTTCGCCTCGCTGATCGACTGGGTGGTGCGGGACGAGAGCCTGCACCTGAAGTTCGGGATCAACCTCATCCTGACCGTGCTGGAGGAGAACCCCGAGCTGCAGACCGAGGAGTTCGCGGGCGAGATCCGCCAGATGATCCTCGACGGCGTCACCATGGAGGAGGCGTACAACCGGGATCTGCTGCCCAACGGCATCCTCGGGCTGAACGCCGACTACATCAATGCCTATGTGCGCTACCTCGCCGATCGCCGCCTGGAGGAGCTCGGCTTCGAGCCCGAGTACGGCGACGCCAACCCCGCCAAGTGGATGGCCACCGCCAATGACACTCTCCAGCTCGTTAATTTCTTCGAAGCGACCAATACCTCCTACGAGGTCAACGCCCGGGCGTTCTGATCAGCGGCGCTCGCGGGCGCTGGCCGCGCTGGGCCCGGCGCTGCTGATCGCGGCCGGCTACGTCGACCCCGGCAATTGGGGGGCCGATGTAGCCGCGGGGGCGCAATTCGGGCACCGCCTCATGTGGGTGCTCGGCGCGGCGACGCTGGCGGCCCTGCTGCTGCAGCAGGTGTCTGCCCGCCTGGGGCTGGCCACCGGGCGGGACCTGGCCTCGCTGATCGCCACGTCGCTGCCCCGGCCGCTGCGGCTGGGGCTGACGCCGCCGATCTTGACGGCGTTGGCCGTGACGGAGGTCGTCGAGGTGCTGGGCGTGGTCATCGGCGTCCAGCTCCTGACGGGCTGGGGCGCCGAGGCCGTGCCGGTGGCGGCCGGCCTGGTCATCATCGCGGTCGCGGCACCGGCCCGATTCGGCCGAGCCGCGGTGTATAGCTGCCTGGCTTTCGTCGGCGTCGTCTACATCGGCGTTGTGGTGGTCGGCGGCGGCGCCGGGATCGCCGGCGGCCTCAAGCCGACGCCGCTCCCCCACGGCTCGCTGCCGGTTGCGGTGGCGATGATCGGGGCCATCGTCATGCCGCACAACATCCTGCTGCACTCGGCGCTGGCCCGCGATCTGCGCCGGGACAGCCCTGACGATCCGCGGCGGCTGCTGCGCCGCTCCTTCGCGGCTACAGGGATCGCCCTGGCGCTGGCGCTGCTGGTCAACTGCGCGATCACCGCGCTGGCGGCCCGAGGCACAGCCGGGGCGGGCGGCACCGGCGGTGCCGGCCTGGACCTTGCTGTCGACGGGCTGCAGCAGTCCATCGGGCCCGCAGCGGCCGCGCTGTTCGCCCTGACGCTGATCGCGGCCGGGCTGGCGTCGTCGGTGACCGGGGGCCTGGCCAGCGCCGACGCGATGGGCGCGCTCATGCCGCGTCTCCGGCTTGGGATGATTCAGCGGCGCCTGCTGTGCCTGATCCCGGCCGGGATCGTCGCGGCCAGCGGGCTGCCCGAGATCGCCGTGCTGATGTGGAGCCAGGTCGTGCTGACCCTGGCGCTGCCGATGGTGCTCATCCCGCTGCTGTGGTTGACCTCCCAGCGGGCGCTGATGGGCGCGATGGTCCTGCGCCTGCCGATGCGATTGGCC
>JAOPVO010000031.1 GCA_025966155.1 Pseudonocardiales bacterium | reverse complement strand
GCGATCGTCGCCTTCGACTCGTCCAGGAAGCTGTAGAGCTCCTTGAGCTGGTCGTCGGACTTGAAGGTGCCGTCCTCGTTCGCGGCCTTGCTCCACGGCACATTGTTGGCCGTCGGGATGTGGCCGGCCCGCTGGCTCTGCTCCTGCGGCAGGTGCGCAGGGGCCAGCAGCTTGCCCGCGTACTCATCGGGCGAGCGGATGTCGAGCAGGTTCTTGTTGCCGATCGCGGCCACGACCTCGTCGCGGAAGGCGCGGATCGAGAGGTCCTGGTCCTTGGCCGTGTACGACGTCGCGGGGCGGGTGACCTCGTCCTTCGACAGCGGGCGGCCGTCGAGCTCCCACTTCTTGCGTCCGCCGTCGAGCAGCTTGACGCTGTCGTGGCCGTACAGCTTGAAGTACCAGTAGGCGTAAGCGGCGAACCAGTTGTTGTTGCCGCCGTACAGGATCACGGTGTCGTCGTTGGAGATGCCCTTGGCCGACAGCAGCGCCTCGAACTTCTCCTTGCTGACGAAGTCACGGATCACCTGGTCCTGGAGGTCGCTCTTCCAGTCCAGCTTGACCGCACCCTCGATGTGGCCGGTGTCGTAGGCACTGGTGTCCTCATCGACCTCGACCAGCACGATTCCGGGGGTGTTCAGGTTGTCGGCGGCCCAATCGGCCGTGACGAGCACGTCTGCGCGGCTCATAACGTCGTTTTCTCCTCTAAATGTGGGTGGTCGGGCCAAGCGGCAGACCACCGCGGGGAACGGCAATGAACGGGATGATCGGGGGGAATGCCTGAGCATCGCCCAGGTGGGCCGTGCGGCGCCAGAGGCGTCACGCACGAAGTGCGCCAGTACATCAGCACACGAAGTGCGCGCGAAGTGCGATCGGATGCGCAGGTGCGTCAGCGGACGCGGGTGCCCGGTCGACACAGGCAGCTGCCCACGCGGCACAGGTCGACCGCGCGGCGGGAGGTGAGGCGAATGCCCATAGCCCACAGACTACCGGCGGTCAGAGGACGACGTCGACAGCGTCGGCGTTGATCCGAATGCCGCTGGAGGTCGCCACAACCGAGGTCAGCTGCAGGCCGTAGGGCAGCGCCGGCAGGTCCAGCGCGCGGGCGAGGACCGTGTTGATCGCGGCCACGACCAAGTCGATCGCCGCCTGCGGAGCGGCGAAACCGTCGATGTCGACGTCGCTGACCAGCAGCTGCGGAGCGCCGGCGTCGAAGCTGACCTGCGCCTGCGCGCTGCCCTGCACCTCGACGCCGAGCACCGTGACGCGCGCGGTGACCGCCACCTCGTCCCCCGATCGGCGCAGCGACAGCGCAGTGAGACCCTCATCGGCTCCGGCCTCGACCGCCCGGCGGGCCACCTCGGCGTAGGGGATGGTGACGAAGCCATCCGCGGAGTCGACCGGCACATCGGGGCGATTGCCGCTGCGCAGATCCGCGACCGAGAGCTGCACACCGCGCAACTGGGCCGAGATGTCGAGGTTCCGAAGGTCCTGCAGCGCGACGCCGCGGGCCTGCACCTCGATGTCGCTGTACCGCCCGCGCGCGACCTGCGTCAGGAACGGGAAGCCGTGGATAGACACGTCGACCGATCCCCCGGTGAGGCCGGCGACGTCGACGAGGCGCGTCTCGAGCTGATCCTGCGCGAGGCGCACCGAGATCCGGTCGACCACGGCCAGCACCACCAGCAGCACCGCAACGAGGATGACGAGGGAGCGCACCTTGCGCAGCGCCCGGCTCACCCCTGCACGGCCAGGCAGAGCACGTACGCGATCGGGCCGGTGCCGGCCAGGACGGGAATGACGAGCAGGATCGGGCGGGCCGCCGCACCGAGGCCCGAGATCGCCGCGGCGCGCACGAGCATCGTCGAGCCCAGCCCCAGCAGCACGGCGATGATGGACAGCGCCGTGCCGACCGCGACGCCGGCCACCATGCCCATCGACTCGCCCGAGCCCAGCACTGCGCCGCCGGCGGCCGCGCCGAGGACGGTGCCGACCACCAGGCCCGCGACGGTCGGGGCGGAGTCGATGTCGATCCGCGGGCCCAGCCCGACGCCGTCGACCACCATTGCGGTGGCCATGGCCGCGCCGACGGCGATCGCCGCCCCGAAGCACAGCAGCTTGCCGCCGTCCTCCCGGGCCAGCTGCGCCCAGGAGCCGAGGCAGACGATGGCCAGCGCCGCCGCCGCCAGCCCGGACAGGGATGTGACCAGGGCGGTTCGGCCGGTCCCACGGACCAGTTGGTGGGCGAACAGCGCGGGGATGACGAGCGCGAGCACGTTCAGCAGCGGATCCAGCGAGCTCGCCGTCCACACCGCCAGTGCCATGTCCGCCGCGACCGCCCCGCCGATCAGCAGGATGGATGCGCCATAGCGACCCGGCAGCCGCGAGCCCAGCGTGATCGCTGCGATCAGGGCGCCCTGCAGCACCGCGACCACGGTCAGCGCTGCGACGGGCTCCACTGCCGAGACCGCAAGAGCCCCCGTAGCGGCCGCGGCAACGCAGGCCGCGACCAGTTGGGCCAGCAGGGCCCGCCCCGAGCGGGTGCCGCGCGCCGGGGACGGTGGTGCGTCGGACACGGCGCTCATCCGCCCATGGTGTCAAACGCCACGTGTCGCCGTGGCAGCGGTTCGCGAAACGCTGCGGAAACATCGGCAACCGACACTTTGTGAACCGGACGTCACATGTTCGCAACGAACGCCCAGTCCGGCGCAATGCGGCCGATACGCTCGCCCACGCAGTACGTCGGTCTGATTACCAGCAGTGTCGGACAGTGTCCGGCATTGCCCGCACGGCGATAGTCACCATAGGCACACAACGCGTTCCACGCGATCTACGTGATTCACGGGGATCCACCCGAGGGCAGCGCCGCCCGCATCGCTTTGGCTGCCGAAAGGCCGCCCACTCCCTTTGGAGGCGCTAGTGGACATCGTTTTGCTGACGGCAACAGGACAGCCCACGACTGAGGTCCTGCCGGCCCTGTGCCTGCTCCCCCATGGCGTGACCATCCTCGATCAGGAGGCCAGCGCCCTGATCGACGGCCCCGCCCACGACGTTCTCCTCGTCGATGCGCGGTTCAACCTGGCCAGCTCCCGCGCCTTCACCCGGGTGCTGCGCTCGGCGGGCGTCACCGTGCCCGTGCTCGCTATCCTCACCGAAGGCGGCCTCGTGGCGCTCTCGGCCGAATGGGCCATCGACGATGTGCTGCTCGACACCGCGGGCCCGGCCGAGGTCGAGGCGCGCCTTCGCCTGGCTGCCGACCGCCACCAGAGCGTCGGCGCCAGCGAGCCCGGCGTTGTGCTGGCCGGCGAGCTGTCGATCGACGAGACGACGTACACGGCCCGCCTGCGCGGCCACGCCCTCGACCTCACCTACAAGGAGTTCGAGCTGCTGAAGTTCCTCGCGCAGCATCCGGGCCGGGTCTTCTCCCGCGCCCAGCTGCTGCAGGAGGTCTGGGGCTACGACTACTTCGGCGGCACCCGAACCGTCGATGTGCATGTGCGCCGCCTGCGGGCCAAGCTCGGCACCGAGCACGAGGCCCTCATCGGCACCGTCCGCAATGTCGGCTACAAGTTCGTGCGGCCGGCGCTTCCGGGCTCGGCCGGCGGCCTCGAACAGCGCGACCGCAGCACCATGGACTCGGCCGACGAGGAGCCCAGTCACCGAGCGATGTCGCCGTTCTCGCTCCGCGCATAGCTTTTGATCGCCCCGATGATCTCGGGCTTGTAGTTGCCCAGGCGACCACAAGCCCGAGATCATCGGCATATGTGCCCCTCGCCGCTGACAATCCAGACCGCCGACGCTGACGATGCCGCGGCCGTGCGGGCCCTCGCCGAGCAGGCGACCGCGGAGGCCGGCTCGCCGGTGCTCAATGAGCAGAGCCTCATCGCCCTGGCCGGGGCGACGGACACCGCGCCGATCGTGCTGATCGCCCGGGCGGGCGAGGCCCCCGTTGCGGCGGCGGTCATCGAGGTCGCGGATGCCGCCTCGACGCTCGAGCTCGTCCTGCCCGACGGAGCCGATGCCGGCCCGGCTCTGCTCGACGCGGTGCTTGCCGACGATCGGGTGCCGGCCGACCGCCCGGTGCTGCTCTGGGCGCACGGGCGCGGGTCCCGAACCGCGCCGCTGGCCGAGGGCCGCGGGTACGAGGCGATCCGCTCGCTCTACGTGCTCCGCCGCCCCGGGTCCCTCGCTGTCGAGGACGCGCCCCTGCCGCCCGGGGTCGAGCTGTCGACGTTCCGTCCCGGCGTCGACAACGCCGACTGGCTGGCCGTCAACGCCGCCGCGTTCGCCACGCACGCCGAGCAGGGCAGGTGGAGCGCCGCCGACCTCCAGGCCCGGATCGACGAGGACTGGTTCGACGCGGCCGGCTTCTTCCTGGCCCGGAGCTCGGGCAGCGGGGAGTTGCTGGGCTTCCACTGGACCAAGACCGAGCGGGCCGAGCCGGGCGGGCCGATCACCGTCGGCGAGGTCTACGTCATCGGGATCGCCCCGGCGGCGGCGGGCCTCCGGCTCGGATCGGCGCTGCTCGCTGTGGGGCTGCGCCACCTCCAGGACGTCGGCGCGCCCGTCGTCGACCTCTATGTCGACGGCGACAACACCGGGGCCAGGGCGCTCTACGCCAACCGCGGGTTCGCCGAGCACAACCTGGATGTCTGCTACCGAATCCGCTAGGTAGGCACCCGCGCGGGAATCACCCCGCGACGTACGCACAGTTGCCGAAACCGCCGACTGTGCTCTACCTCTCGCAACTGCGAAACCGGCTTTCGGCGGCGTTCATGCCCCGTTCATCTTCGACACCCCGCTGGTTCGGATCGGCTGCTTAGCGTTCGCCGCAACGGCTTGGCCCACTCAGGGCCGCGCCGTGCGCTTCGCGCAGGGCGCGACATCACCCCCGATGTCCAGACCGAACCAGAGGAGCTCAGCAGTGATTGGTACCCGGACCCGAGCGACCGCCCAGTGGGCAGTTGGCCTCACCGCCGCGTTCGCACTCGCAGCCTGCGGCTCGAGTGGCGGCGACTCCGGCAACACCGGCAGCGACGGCTCGTCCGCCGCAGCCGCCATCAATTGCGCCACCGGCTCGCTGAAGGCCGAGGGCTCCACCGCCCAGACCAACGCGATCACCGAGTGGATCACCAACTACCAGACCGAGTGCTCCGGGGCGACCATCGCCTACAACGGCACCGGCTCGGGCGCCGGCCGCACCAACTTCATCGCCGGCCAGGTCGACTTCGCCGGCTCCGACGCGGCGCTGTCGGAGAGCAAGGGCGAGTTCGCCTCGGCCGCGACCCGCTGCGGCGGCAACCCGGCTATCAACCTGCCGATGGTCGTCGGCCCGATCGCCGTGGCCTACAACGTCAACGGCCTCACCGACCTGATCCTGACGCCCGCCGTCACCGCCGACATCTTCCTCGGCAAGATCACCAAGTGGGACGACAAGGCCATCGCGGCCATCAACAAGGACGCGAAGCTGCCCTCGACCGCCATCAAGGTGTTCTTCCGCTCGGACGACTCGGGCACCACGCAGAACTTCACGACCTACCTGAACACCTCTGCTCCGACCGCGTGGACCGCGGCCCCGGCGCAGAAGTGGGCCGGCACGGTCGGCGAGGGCAAGAAGGGCTCGGACGGCGTTCAGCAGGGCGTTGCCGCAGCTGACGGCGGCATCGGCTACATGGAGTACTCGTTCGCCGACAACGGCGGCCTGAACTCGGCCCAGATCGACAACGGCGGCGGCGCAGTCGAGCTGTCCCCCGAGTCGGCCTCCAAGGCCCTCGAGGGCGCGACCGTCGTCGGCACCGGCAGCGACCTGTCGCTGAAGCTGGATTACGCCACGAAGGCCAAGGGCGCGTACCCGATCGTGCTCGTCACCTACGAGGTCGTCTGCACCAAGGGCCTCCCGGCTGCCCAGGGCGCGCTCGTCAAGTCGTTCCTGACCTACACCGCAGGCGACGGCCAGGACGTCCTCGGCGACCTCGGCTACGCCCCGCTGCCCGACGCCATCGCGACCAAGGTCCAGGCCGCCGTCGCGACGCTCTCCTAATCAGCCCCACCTCGCTGTCGGCCTGACGGGTTGGCCCCCGCCAGGCCGGCAGCGATTCAGCAGCACTCAGCACATAGCACCCGATACATCCGCGCAATATCACGACCGGAGCGCCCAGTGACCCGTCCTCCTTCAGGGAGCAACAAGGTGGCAGACGTCGCGACCGGATCCGCTTCCCGTGCCCCCTCGTCTGTCCCGGCTCAGCCGGGAGAGGCGGGGGGTGCTTCGGGTGAGGGGTCCGCCTTGCTGCACGACCACGCGTCGGACGCCTACGGCAACGCCGGCGGCGCGATCCTCTCCGGGGCCGCCGTGCCCCCGAGCAGCGTCGGCCCCGACAGCCGGCCGATCTCCGGAGGCGGCTCGATCGCCGCGGGATCCGGCAAGGCCAAGGTGCGCGTCGGCGACCGGATCTTCGCGTACCTGGCCACGGGCGCCGGGGTCGGCGTAGTCCTGCTGATCGCCCTGGTGGCGGTGTTCCTGGTGGCGAAGGCGATTCCTTCGCTCATGGACAACGACGCCAACTTCCTGACGTCGCGCGACTGGTCGGTCGACGGCGAGACGCTGCGCTTCGGCATCCTCGATCTGCTCTGGGTGACCGTGCTGTCCGCGACCGGCGCGATGCTGCTCGCCGTCCCGATCGCCATCGGCATCGCGCTGTTCATCACGCAATACGCACCGCGGCGCATGGCCAAGCCGGTCGCGTACATCATCGACCTGCTGGCCGCGATCCCCTCGATCGTCTATGGCCTCTGGGGCGCCTATGTGCTCGCGCCGAAGATGACGGGCTTCCGAACCTTCCTGCAGGACACGCTGGGCTGGTTCCCGCTGTTCAAGGCCACGACCATCAGCACCGGGACGATCTTCATCGGCATGATCGTGCTCGCCGTGATGATCCTGCCGATCGTGACCGCGGTGGCGCGCGAGGTGTTCGCGCGGACCCCCCGGGCCAACATCGAGGCCGCTCTCGCCCTCGGCGCCACCCGCTGGGAGATGATCCGGCTGGCCGTCATCCCCTACGGGCGCCCCGGTGTCGTCAGCGGCGCGATGCTCGGCCTCGGCCGGGCGCTGGGCGAGACGATCGCCGTCGCGTTGATCCTCTCCAAGATGGGCGACGGCTCGCCGTTCTCGTTCTCGGTGTTCACCGGCGGCGAGACCTTCGCCTCGAAGATCGCCAACAACGCCGCGGAGTTCACCAGCCCGAAGCAGACCGGGGCGTACATCGCCGCCGGCCTCGTTCTCTTCCTGCTCACCTTCGCGGTCAACGCCGGGGCGCGGGCCGTCGTCAACCGGAAGCAGGTCTCGTGACCGCCGTCATCGCCCCTCCGCAGGGGCTCGCCGGGCAAATCAGCTCCGTGCGCAAGCTCAAGGACAAGACCGCGACCGTACTGGTCTGGGCGTCGTTCGGCGTTGCCCTCGTGCCGCTGATCTGGCTGCTGTGGACCGTGCTGTCCCGCGGCCTGGGCACTGTCCTCAACGCCGACTGGTGGACCGGCACGCAGCGCAACATCACCTTCCGCACCGAGGGCGGCGGCGCACTGCACGCCATCCTCGGCACGCTCATCCAGGTCGCGCTCTGCGCCGTCGTCTCCGTGCCGATCGCGATCATGGTGGCTATCTACCTGGTCGAGTACGGGACCGGCCGGCTCGCCCGCCTCACCACGTTCATGGTCGACATCCTCACCGGCATCCCGTCGATCGTGGCCGCGCTGTTCATCTACGCGGTGTTCATCACGACCTTCGGCGGTCAGCGCCAGGGCCTGTTCGTCTCCCTCGCCCTGGTGATGCTGATGCTCCCGGTGGTCATCCGGACCACCGAGGAGATGCTCAAGCTGGTGCCGAACGAGCTGCGCGAAGCGTCCTATGCATTGGGCATCCCCAAGTGGCGCACCATCACCAAGGTGGTGCTTCCCACAGCACTGTCGGGCATCATCACCGGCGTGGCCCTCGGCATCGCCCGTGTCGCCGGGGAGACCGCGCCGCTGCTGGTGCTGGTCGGCTACACCCCAGACACCAACCTGAACCCGACCAGCGGCTTCCAGGGCACGCTGCCGGGCATGATGTACAGCCAGGTTCCGCAGCTGGGCAACGTCAAGTTCACCTTCGCGGCCGATCGCATGTGGGGCGCCGCGCTCACCCTGATCGTCATCGTCATGGGCCTCAACCTGCTGGGCCGACTGGCCGGGCGCCTCAACCGCGTCGCCAACTGACGCACCCGCTCCACCTGCCAGTTACCGAGCTCACTAACTCACTAGCCCGTCTGGAGTCCTCGATGGCCAAGCGCATCGACGCCAAGAACCTGAATATCTTCTACGGCAAGTTCCACGCCGTGAAGGACGTGCAGCTCACGATCGCCCCCCGCTCCGTGACGGCCTTCATCGGCCCGTCCGGATGCGGCAAGTCGACCGTGCTGCGCACGCTGAACCGCATGCACGAGGTCATCCCCGGCGCCCGCGTCGAGGGCACAATCGAGCTGGACGGCCAGGACATCTACGCCTCGACGATGGACCCGGTGGCGGTTCGCCGCACCATCGGCATGGTGTTCCAGCGCCCGAACCCGTTCCCCACGATGTCCATCTACGACAACGTGGTGGCCGGCATGAAGCTGCAGGGCGGGCGCCAGAGCAAGGCCGATACGGACAACGTCGTCGAGAAGTCGCTGCGCGGCGCGAACCTCTGGGAAGAGGTCAAGGACCGGCTGAGCAAGCCCGGGATGGGCCTCTCCGGCGGGCAGCAGCAGCGTCTGTGCATCGCCCGCGCGATTGCGGTCGAGCCGCAGGTGCTCCTGATGGACGAGCCGTGCTCGGCGCTGGACCCGATCTCGACGCTGGCCATCGAGGATCTGATCCAGGAGCTCAAGGAGAAGTACACGATCGTGATCGTGACGCACAACATGCAGCAGGCCGCGCGGGTCAGCGAGAAGACCGCGTTCTTCACCCTGTCCGGCGCGGGCAAGCCCGGCGAGCTGGTCGAGATGGACGACACCGACAAGATCTTCTCGAACCCGCAGCAGAAGCGCACCGAGGACTACATCAGCGGCCGCTTCGGCTGAGCCGGGCCCTCCACGTCACGGCGCCACCCAACGGCGAGCGCCTGCGCTGACCACTCACTGCGTCGCGTAGGTGCGCACGGCCCGCGTAGCATGGCGACGCCCTACGCGCCCTCATCGTCTAGTGGCCCAGGACGCCGCCCTTTCACGGCGGTAGCGCGGGTTCGAATCCCGCTGGGGGTACTGGTTCGTCGCCCGCCCGGAGCAATCCGGCCGGGTCGGTGCGAAGCACTGCCAGCGGGCGGCTACACTTGCCCGGCTGTCCTGTTCACCCGCACCAAGATGCACCAGCACGACATGCAATTGCTAGGCCCCGTAGCGCAGTTGGTTAGCGCGCCGCCCTGTCACGGCGGAGGTCGCCGGTTCGAGCCCGGTCGGGGTCGCCATGAACGGAAGTTCGCAGGCACCAGCAATACGCCCCACGACGCGTCCCACTGGGGCGCGCCCCGCCCTTGTGGCGGTGGCTCATGGCACCCGATCCGACACCGGAACAGCGATGGTCCGCGCCCTGCTCGATGGCATCCGGGCCGCCGCCCCCGACGTCACGGTGGTCGAGGCCTGGGTCGAGGCCCGCGAGCCGCAGGTGTCCGAGGCGCTGGCCTCGGTGAGCGGCCCCGCGGTGGTCGTCCCGCTGCTGCTGAGCGTCGGGTACCACTTGCGCGTTGATATCCCCGAGGCCATCGGCGCCCGGCCGGCCACAGTCCTCACCGGGGCACTGGGCCCCGACCCGCGGGCGGTCGCCGCGATGGCCGATCGTCTGCGCGCCGCCCGGGCCGGCCACGAACCGGCGGAGCACACCATCCTCGTCGCGGCCGGGTCGTCGGATCCTGATGCCCTGGACGACCTCGCGGCCGCGGTTGCGCTGCTGGAGGCCGAATTGGGCCGGCCCGTGCTGGGTGCGGTGATGACCGCCGCCGAGCCGCTCCTAGCCGACGTGCTGGGCCGGACGCCCGGCTCGATCGAGATCGCCAACTACCTGCTGGCCGACGGCTACTTCGCGCAGAAGATGGTCCGCCAGGCCACCGAGCACGGGGTGCGGATCATCGGCGCCCCGCTGGGCCCGCACCCGGAACTGGTGGCCCTCGCGCTGGGCCGCTACGGCGAGGGCGAGGCCGAAGTTCGGGCCCTCGCTGGCATGTAGACTGCTGCAGTCCCACGGCCAGGTAGCTCAGTTGGTACGAGCGACCGCCTGAAAAGCGGTAGGTCGGCGGTTCGACCCCGCCCCTGGCCACCACAACGGGCGGGCTCTCACGAGCCCGCCCGCGCGCATCAGATCAGGTCGGCCGGCGCCTCGATCTCGGCGATGACGTCGGCGGCATTCGCGCCCCCAACGGCGACGGCGACCAGCCCACTCAGGTAGCGGTCGAATACACCCACATTCGCCGCCGACAAATCGAGCACCAGCGCGTCGAGCGCGTCCGGGTCCTCCAGCAGCCCCGGCGCCATTGTCAGCAGCTCGATGCCCGTCCGCAGGCGGATCTCGCCGGTGTCGTAGTCCAGCTCGAAGGTCTCCGTCACGAGGCCGTGATTGGCTCGATGCAGGTACTCCCCGACCTGCCCCAGCCGGTCCGGCCGGGCGTCTACCGGGGCCAGGGAGTAGAACGTGAAGGCGTCGGCCTCGGTCAGGGCCAGCGCCGACCAGGTCGAGTCCGTGCCGTCGATGGTCAACGCGAACCCGACGCCGTTCTCGAGCTCGTCGCTTGGCCATCCATTGCCCCGGTAGACGCGCCCGGCCGCGCTATGCAGCGGGCCGTGGCTCACTTCTTCGCCTTGACGTCGGCGCGGGCGAGGGCATCGCTGATGACGAACTTGATGTACTCCAGGTTCATCAGCTGAGCCGGATCCTTGATGTCCATGGCCGCATGGATCTTGCGCAGCTCGTCCAGGTTGCCGCCGGCCTTGGTCACGGTGTCGATGAACGCCTTGTCGATCTGGGCGGCTTGGTCGGTGCTGTCCGTGGCTCCGACCGCCTTCTGGTCATCGATCTTCTTCGTGGCCTTCAGATGGTCGGAGCTGTAGGGCAGGGCCGACGCATCCGTGCCGTTGGCGGCAAGGTCCTGGCGGACCTTGGCGAACGACTTCTCGACATCCCCCGGCAGGCGCAGCATGTGCGCCGCGACCATGCCGCGGCCCCGATCGTCGCGGCCCGCGTAGCCCACTGAATTCTTCGACTTCTGCAGGAGCTTGGCGTCGGAGTGCTTCTCCTTGATTGCGTTGATCTGCCCGCCGATCACCGACGGCAGGCCCGCGAACGCCTTGCCGATGCCGACGGGCACGGCCAGCACCGTGTCGAGGGTGCTCTTGTCCTCCTTGGCGCCGGTCGGCTTCTTCTCGATGCCGAGGGCGTCGGAGACCGACTGCTTGGCCGCGTCGACCTTCTCCTTCACGGTCTTCGGATCGCCTTCCGCACCGAGGCCGTCCACGATCTTGTCCCGCAACTCGTGCAGGCGCATCGTGTCGACCTCCGTAGCCGTGGCCCCGTAGTCCAGCAGCACTGTGCGGGCGTAGGCCAGCTTGTGCTTGCGCGCGGCCACGATCAGGACGTCGACGGAGCTGCCGATGTCGTACTTCAGGACGTCCCGCGACGCGCCCTCCTGATGCTTCACGCCGAAGCGCTTCTTCGCCGTGGAGGACTTGCTCTCGTTGACCATGTCGTAGATCGAGTGGCCGACGTTGTGGGCGATGCCGACGATAGTGACCGACAGCTTCGCGGCGAGCGGGGCGCCCATCCCGCCCGCGCTGCCGATCTCGGCGATATGCAGGCCGATCATCGTGGCGTGCTTGGCGATGTCGAACGACGCCTTCTCGACCAGCTGGATGTTCCGTGAGTTGATCCGGTCCATGGCGGCGGCCAGCGGCGCCTTGCGGGCCAGCACGGCGGAATCCACGGCCTCCAAGCCGGTGCCCAGCCGTACCGAGGCCGGGATCAGATCCAAGGCGCTGTCGATTGCGCCGAGGACAGACGTGATGAGCCCGACGATGGGCAGCGCGGTGCCGACGTCGCTGATGACGTTCGCAGCCCCACCGAAGGCGTGCACGCCGTCGCGGGCCGCGATGAGCGCAGTGCGGGCGATCCCCGCCGCCGACGACAATGCGCCGACGCCGCGCTGCACCGCCACCAGATTGGCCCCGGGGTCGGCGACGCCATTGCGGATGTCGTCGACCAGCGAGGCGAACCCGAGCACGTCGGAGATGAACGACATGACCTGCCCCAGCCCGATGGTGCGCGTCCCGACGATCGTGGCGATATCGGCACTGGTGTCATTCGCGGCGTCGCCCATCGCGCCGGAGATGCCCGCCGTCCCGTACTTCTGCGCCTTCCCGAGATAGGCAGTGCCCGTGCCCGCCTGGGCGAAGGCGTCCTGCGCGGCGTCGAGCTTCTCGTTCGGGCCGTGCTTCTCCTCCATATCCTTGCGCGCGGCGTCCGTTCGGATGCGCTCCTGCTCGGCCTTGCCGCCCGGGCGCTTGGCCTGCGCCTTGGCGACCTTCGCGTCCGCCTTGTCCGACGAGGCCTTCGCCTCGGCCGCCGCGACGTCCTGGGGATTCAGGCCCTTGCTCTCGGCCGCGCGCACCTGACGCCGCTCCAGGGACCGCTTCTCGGCCACCTTCTTGAGCGCCTTGTCGGGATCCAGGTGGGGGCCAAGCGCCTTCTTGTTGTCCACCATCACCGCCGACGCCTCGCCGACCTCGTCGGCCTTGTCCGCAAGGGCCATCTCGCGGACCTCGTTCAGCGCCCTATCGAAATCGTCGAAGCGCAGCGGCCGGAACGCCCGAACCCGCACCGGGGCGCCCATCCACACCTTGTCCGCCGCTTCCTCCTCGGCGACCTCGAGGTCCGCCTCGTCATCGGTCGTCGCCTCTGCGGCCTGCCGAGCCGCCACCCGAGCCTGGCGCTCGCGCTCCAGATACGTCTGGAAGTCCGTCTCCAGGCGCAGGTGGTCCTTGGACTTGTCCGTCTTGGGCGCCGTCGCGCCGGCGTAGCTGGCGCCCACCTTGGCGGACTCCGCCGCCGTTGTCTTGTTGACCCGCTTCGCCTCGATCCGCGCGGTGGCGTCGTCGGCCTTCATGGCGGCCCGCGCCCGCAGCAGCGCCTTCTTCTTGTCCTTCGCTGTCGCGTGCTTCGCCTTCTGCTCGTCGGTCTTCCCGAACGGGCTCCAGAGCCGCTGGATGCTGGCGTACTGGCCGCCCGTGTTCTGGACGACATGCCCGAGCTCGTGCGCCAGCACGCGCTGGCCGCGAGCCGACTGCGGGTCGTAGGCGCCGCTGGCGAAGAAGACGTCGCTGCCGGTCGTGAATGCTTCGGCAGCTATGGAGCGTGATACCCGATGGGCGACTGGATTGTCATGGATGCGCACCGATCCGAAATCCGCCCCGAACGCCGATTCCATCGATCCGCGCACTGACGGATCGAGCGCCCGGCCGGACCCCCGCTCGCCGTCGATCATGCGCTGGCCGGGCGCGCCGAGTTGGCCGCCGGCGGCGCCGATCGAGGCGCTGGCGTCGCCTGCGCCGTTGTCGGACGCGGGCGAGCGGGCGATCCGGGACTCGCCCAGCTGATGTTCGACCGACGGCTGCGCGGTCAGGCGCAGCAGCGCCGCATCGGCGCGGGAGTCGGCGTCGGATTCGGCGGCGTCGCCGGCCGGTCCGACGTCGAGGCGCCGCCGCACGGCGGGCTCGGGGGCACTCGTGCGCAGTGCGCGCTGCCGAGCATCGTTAGCTGGCATCGAAATCCTTCACGTTGATAATGCGACCGAGCTTGCGGTACTCCGCCGCGAGCGCCGGCAGCAGGTGCGACATCGCGAGGGGACGGCCGTCGTCGGCGGCCCGGAAGGCGCCGCTGACGACCACATTCCGGATGATGCCACCGGTGATCTCGAATGTCGTGGCCAGGTAGTCCAGATCGAGGTCGTCCTGCGGGATCCCGCCGGCTAGGTGGCGGGCCCAGATCGCCCGTCGCTCGGGCGGACCGGGAACCGTGAAGTCGATGATCTCGTGGATCCGCCGGAGGAAGGCGTCGTCGATGTTCTTGGGCAGGTTGGTGGCCAGCACGACGATGCCGTCGTAGTTCTCGAGCCGCTGAAGCAGGTACGACACCTCGAGGTTCGCGTAGCGATCGCGCCCGTCCTTGACCTCGGAGCGCTTGCCGAAGAGGGAGTCGGCCTCGTCGAAGAAGAGCACAGAATTCCCGGCCGAGGCGGCGGCGAACAGCTTCTCCAGGTTCTGCTCGGTCTCCCCGATGTACTTGCTCACGACGGAGGAGAGGTCGATCCGGTACATATCCAGCTCGAGGCTCGTGGCGACGACCTCGGCGGCGAGCGTCTTCCCCGTGCCGGACGGGCCGGTGAACAGCGAGACGATGCCGCGTCCCGAGGCCGTGGCGAGGCCCCAGCTGTCGTAGACGGTGTCGGCGTGGCGGTACCTCGCGGCGATGGTGCGCAGCTGGTCGATCTTGGCGTCGCTGAGCACGAGGTCCGACCAGGTCTTCGTCGGGCGGACCCGGCGAGCCAGCGTCCCGAGCGGCCCAGCGAGCAGTCGGCGCACGGCGAGGTCGATGTTGTTGCCGACGCCCGGGTACGCGTTGGCGACCAGCTCCAGCTGATGCGCGGTGAGCCGGTGGGATCGCGCTACCTCGGTGCCGAGGGCGGCCTGCCACTCGCCGTCCGAGGCC
The DNA here is from genome assembly GCA_025966155.1 of Pseudonocardiales bacterium. Taxonomy (GTDB): domain Bacteria; phylum Actinomycetota; class Actinomycetes; order Mycobacteriales; family Jatrophihabitantaceae; genus RYN-150. Next base: position 2,891 of record JAOPVO010000031.1, on the reverse strand, counting down.
AGCTCGTCCGAGGCCAGCAGCTCGATCCGCGCCCGGTCGGGCATATCGGCCAGCGGCAGGTCCGTGGCGCTGGTGACGGCCCAGGCCACATGCGCGGCGCGCTCGATCCAGCGGCGCCCGACCGGCGGCAGATCGGCCGTCAGCTCGATCATGACCCCGCAGCCGGTCAGCGTCGCCTCCCGAACCACGGCCGCCCAGGCCGCGTCGGACTCCGGAGTGGGGCACACCAGCAACGGGCCGCCTGGGCCGTTCTGCGCTGCCAGAACCCGCCGACGGACCCGATCGGCGCCGGACACGAAGACGACCGGCGCGCTCGACCGCCCGGTCGGGCCGGTCTCCAGGATCCAGGCGCCGATGGGCAGCCCGCGATCGGGCGTCGGGTCGCCGGCAAGGGCCCACAGCACGCTGGGCGCCAGCGCGATCTCCGCCGTGGCCCACGTTCCCTCCTGCACGACGTCGATCAGCGCACCGCGGCTCAGCGGCGAGCCGGGACCCGCGGCCTGCGCGCACTGCGGCACGCCGCCGAGCAGGGCAGCGGCCGCGCCGAGGGTGAGCCGCATGGGCCGATGCGCGCCGCTGAGTGCGGCCGCGCGGGTGCTGCGGGCGATGTCCAGCTCGCAGGCGATCACAATGGCCAGCAGCTCGCGGGCGCTGCCGTTGGCGTGCGCGTTGGCGCACAGCGAGGCGAATGGGGACGCCTGGGCGCTGCCGCCCTCCAGCGCGATCCGGGCCTGCTGCAGCTCGGCGTCCCATGCCTTGCGCGGCGGCTGCCCGCAGGCGCCGGTCGGCTCGAGCGCCTCGAGGGCCGCGCCGAGCGCAGCATCGGCGAACCGCAGGAAGGCCTCGGGCGCAGCGGCCGGGACGTCCACTGCGGTCACGTCCGACTCCCGGGTGAGCTCACGATGACGGTGGCCGCACGACCGAATGGCGACGTCGGGCGTCCGCGAACTGTTTGATCAACGATATACGCCGCCCGGGATCGGTCTCCGGAATCGGGCTCCGGAATCGGCTGCTGCGCCCAGCCGCCCTGCGCGACGCCGGTCGCGCGATACTCATCGCCATCTACGCGACGAACCCAAGCCCCGCACGCCGTAGCCCGAATGTCACCTCTGTCATAGGAGCGCTCGCATGAGCCCAGCCGCACCCACCATCCGACTCCTGCACGGGGCCGAAATCCCGCAGCTGGGCGTGGGCACCTCCCCGCTCGACGACGCCGCAACCGAGCGGATGGTGGCCGAGGCGATCGGCGCCGGCTATCGGCTGATTGACACCGCCGAGAATTACGGCAACGAGGCCGGCGTGGGTCGCGGGGCGAAGGCGAGCGGGGTGGCCCGCGAGGACCTGTTCATCACCTCGAAGTTCAACGCGAAGTGGCACGGCCGCGATCTCGTGCCGCAGGCCCTCGACGCGAGCCTCGAGCGGCTGGGCCTGGACTACCTCGACCTGCTGCTCATCCACTGGCCCAACCCGGCGAACAACCGGTTCGTCGACGCGTGGCTCGGGCTCGCGGACCTCTTGGCGTCCGGGCGGCTCAAGTCGATCGGCGTCTCCAACTTCAAGCCGGCGCACCTCGACCTGATCATCGCCGAATCCGGCGTCGTCCCGGACATCAACCAGATTCAGCTCAACCCGGGTTTCACCCGCGATTCCACCCGTGCGTACAACTCGGCCCGCGGCATCGCGACCGAGTCGTGGTCGCCCCTCGGCGGGTCGGGCGCCAAGGTCCTGGACGACCCGATCGTCATCGGCATTGCGGACGCGATCGGCCGCACCCCGGCGCAGACCGTGCTGCGGTGGCACACCCAGCTCGGGCTTATCGCAGTGCCGAAATCGTCCAACCCTGAGCGACTGCGCCAAAATCTCGCGATCTTCGACTTCGAGCTGACGCCGGACCAGATCGAGTCGATCTCCGCCCTGGACCAGGGCGAGGCGAAGGCCTACGACTCGGACCGCTTCGGCCACTAGGCGATGACAGAGCGGGCGTCGCGCATCGTGGTGCTCGGCAGCATCAATCAGGACGTGACCGTCATGACCCCTCGCCTGCCGGCACCGGGCGAGACCCTGATGGGGACGGCCCTTGGGCGCAGTCTCGGCGGCAAGGGCGCCAACCAGGCCGTCGCGGCCGCGCGGGCCGGCGCGCAGGTGGCGATGATCGGCAGCGTGGGCTCCGATGCTGCGGCAACGGCGCTACTGGGCGACCTGGCCGCGCACGGCGTCGAGATCACGCGGGTGCGCCGGGTGGAGGAGCCGACCGGCACGGCCTTGATCACCGTCGATGGGCGCGCCGAGAACACGATCGTGGTCGTGCCTGGCGCGAACGGCACGCTGCAGACCCTGGACGACGCCGACCTAGCCGCGATCGCGGGGGCGGATCTCCTGCTCGTCCAGCTAGAGGTGCCGCTCGCAATCGTCCGCGCGGGGATTGCGCACGCGGCCGCCGCCGGGGTCCCCGTGCTGCTGAACCCCTCGCCCGCGCAGCCGTTGCCGACAGAGCTCCTGGCCGGTGTCGCGATCCTGGTCGCCAACGAGGGCGAAGCCGCGGAGATCGGGCCGGAGGCACTGGCGGCAATCCCCCACGTCATCACCACTCTGGGCGCGCGAGGCGCCACCTATGTGGGGGCCGCAGCGTCCTTCGCCGTGCCGGCGCCGGTGGTGTACGCCATCGACACAACCGGCGCCGGCGACTCGTTCACCGGCGCCTTCGCCGCCGCCTGGGCCCGCGGGGATAGCCCACTATCTGCAGTGCGCCAGGGCTGCGCCTCCGGGGCGTTGGCCGCGACGAGACCCGGCGCCAGCGGGAGCGCGCCCAGCCGTTCGGAGATCGAGGCGCTGGCCGCCCAGACCTATGCGTAGGTCGCCTGCCCGGTTCACGCGCTAATGGTTCGCACGGT
>JAOPVO010000007.1 GCA_025966155.1 Pseudonocardiales bacterium | reverse complement strand
GCGCTGGGCACGGGCCCGCCCGATCAGCGCGGCCGGGTCCAGCGAGCCGTCGCCGGCCGGCGCCGCACGCAGGGCGTCACGCAGCTGCGCCTCATTGAAGCGCGCCTCATCGAAGCGGGGCCCATCGAAGCGCGGCCCGGTCATGACGTCGCCTCCGTCGCGACGCGCAGAGCGGCCAGCGCTCGGGAGGTCGCGCTCTTCACGGTGCCGACGGGCAGACCGAGCGTCTCGGCGGTCTGGGCCTCGGACTGATCGGCGTAGAACCGCAGGATGATGATGGCCCGGTCCCGGCGCGACAGCGTCGACAGCGCCCGGCGCAGCTCATCGCGGGAGTCAACGGCTGCGTAGGTATCGCCGAGCCCGCCCACCGTCGGATCGACCGAGCGCTCGGGCATGACCTCGGTCGGGGCCTCGCCGCGCCAGAAGCGCCGCCAGCCGTCGACGTGCGTGCTGACCAGCGCCTTATTCGCGTAGGCCAGCGGCGCGTCGATCTTCGACCACCGCAGGTACATCTTGGTGAGCACGGTCTGCACGAGGTCCTCGCCGGAATGGTGATTGCCGGTCAGCAGTCGGGCCGTGTGCTGCAGGCGAGGGCCGTGCTCGCGCACGAACGCCGCGAACGCCGCATCGGGGTCCGCGGTGCGGGCCATTGCGACGACTCCTTGGGCAACACGGACGCGCAGATGGCGCGTCGAACGGACGACGAGGCAGGGCGGGATAAAGGTTCCCCACCCTACGACGCCGGCCGTCCGGTGCGCGCGACGGGCCGGTTCAGGCCGATTTGCGCTTCTTGGCCCCGCGGCTGGTGATGTAGTCGCTGACCACGAACTCCCCGAGGCGCCCGGGCTTGGGCTCGAACAGCCGCCCGCCGTTGCGCCGCGCGACCTCCTGCATGAAATAGATCAGCCGGGGGTCGTCGTCGAGCATGAACACGTTGATCGTCGCCCCGCGGCGGGTGGCCCGCTCGACCTCGGCCAGGGTGGCCGCCAAAGTCTCGCGGGTGGGCGGCCACGCGAAAGTCGCGAAGCCGTCCTTGGCGATGTGCGCGGTCGGCTCGCCGTCGGTGATCACCAGGATCGTCGGGTCGGCGTTGCGGTGGGAGTCCAGGAACCGCCGCGCCAGGATCAGCGCGTGCTGCAGGTTGGTGCCCTGCACCATGTCCCAGGAGTGCCCGGCCAGCGCGGCCGGGGTCAGGACCCGCGCGTAGTCGCTGAAACCGATGATCTGGATGGCGTCCTGCGGGTACTTGGTGGTGATCAGCGAGTGCAGCGCGAGGGCCGTGGTCTTGGCCTCGCCCCACGTCCCGCGCAGCTCCATCGAGTACGACATGTCGACCAGCAGGGCCACCGCAGTGGATGTGCGGCGCTCGGTCTCGGCGATCTCGAAGTCATCGACGGACAGCTGCACGCGCCGCTTGCCGCTGGACCCCGGAGCGGCCGGGCTCGAGGCGCTGCGGAGCACCGCATTGCGGACGGTGCGGACCACATCGAGGGGCTGCTCGTCGCCGAACTCCCAGGCCCGCGACGCGCCGGTGGTCTCCCCGGCCGCGCCGCTGTTGCGCACATCGTGGCCGCCGCGCCCGCGGGACGCCAGGTCGGCGAAGACCCGGCGAAGGGCAGTGGAGCCGAGGCGCCGCAGCGCGCGGGGGGTCAGCGTGAGCCCCTCGCTGGTGCGCTGGAGGTACCCCTGCTTCTGCAGCTCCCGCTCGATCTCCCGGAGCTGGGCCAGGTTGTCGACTGCGGCCGAGCCCAAAGCGCGCTCGACCATCTCGTCGTCGACGTCGTCCAGGGTCGCGCCGGGGTAGTTCTGATCGAACAGCCCGGACAGCTCATCCAGCTCGCCGAGCTCGGCAAGGGCGGACGTCGCGTCGGACATGCCCATCGAGCCCTCGCCCTGCATGCGCTCGCGCCCGCCCCAGCGCAGATCCGGGCGGGCCGACTTGAGATTGGCCTGGAGCCTGGACATCTCATCCGACAGCCCGGCCTGGCCCAGCGCCTGCGCCATGAGGTCGCCGAGCTCGGCCCGCTGCTGCGGGGTGAGGGAGTCCATCAACCGGGCCTGGGCCGCGGCGCGGCGGGCCAGCTGGTCGACGAGCTCCTCGAGGTTCTGCGGGTTCTCCGGGAAGTACTCGCCGTGCTTGTCCATGAACTCCTGGAACTGCTCAGGCGTGTGCTCGCCCTTCGCGTCGGAGTCCAGCATGTCGTTCAGGTCCGACATCATCTGCCGGATCTGCTCCATGTCCTGCTGCGAGGCGTTCTCGAGCGCGTCCTTCATGCCCTTGAATTGGCTGTCCAGGACCTCCTTGCGCAGCAGATCCTGGATCTCCTGGAAGGTCTGGGCGGCCTCGGGGGAGCGCCAGTTGTACTGCTGGAGCTCCTGCACGGCCCGGGCCGGGTCGCTCGGCAGCTGGTCCAGCTCGGCCTCGGCCAGGCGGGCGCTGTCATCGGGGTCGGGGAACAGGGCATGGCGCTCCTGCTCGACGGCCTTCTCCAGCAGCTCCTTCACCTTGAGCAGCGTGCCGTCCATCTTGCCCTGGCGCCGCAGATCGCGGGCCCGGTCCCGGGCCTGGCGGCGCAGGTCATCGAGGCCGGGGCGCCCGTCGGCCCCCCGGCGCAGGAGGCGGTTGAGCGCCTCGCGCGCCGAGTTGCCCGACAGCACATCGTCGGCCATCTCGTCGAGGGCCTTCCGGACGTCGTAGGGGTTCTCCAGCGGGTCCTTGCCGCCGGCCCATTGTCCGTACCGCCAGTACTGGCGAGGGGTCATCTGGATTGCCCTTACTGCCCGTAGACCGACTTGTCGCCCGACGATTCCTTCGCCAGGCGCTTGTTCAGGTGCAGGCCCTCGAGCGCGAACTCCAGGCACGCTGCGGCCATGCCGACCGCAGCCGGGCCCTCGGCGGCGCCGCTGGGCTCGAGGCGCTCCATCAGCTCGGCCAGCCCCGGCAGGGCCCCGACCTGGGCCAGCAGCTTGTCGGCCGAGACGAGCTCGCCGGACTCCACGAGCATGCCGCCGCCGAACTTCTCCTGCAACGGGCGCAGGTCCAGCCCGGCCAGGCGGGCCCGGTAGGTGTCGGCCACGGCCCGGCGCAGCAGGTGGGCCAGGACCTCGAACTCCCGGCCCTGGTCGGCGTCGTCGAACTCGACCTTGCCGCGCGAGGCGGCGACGACGGTCGGGAGGTCGACGACGCGGGCGACCGCAGCCGGCTCGCCGGTGATGGCGGCCCGGCGCACCGCGGAGGCGGCGACTGTCTCGAGCGCGGCGATCGCGAAGCGGGCCGAGACGCCGGAGCGCTGGTCGACCTGCGGTGCGTCGCGGACGGCGCGGGTGTAGCGGGCCACGACCTCGATGAGGTGCGTGGGGACCAGGGGGGCGGCGTGGTCGGTGTCGGCGTCCCAGAGGACAGCGGCCTCCTGGGCGATCAGGAGCATCTCGGTATCGAGGTCCAGCGGGTAGTGCGTCCGGACCTCGGCGCCGAAGCGGTCCTTGAGCGGGGTGATGATGCGCCCGCGGTTCGTGTAGTCCTCGGGGTTGGCGCTGGCTACGAGCAGCAGATCCAGCGGCAGGCGCAGCTGGTAGCCGCGGACCTGGATGTCGCGCTCCTCCAGCACATTGAGCAGGGCGACCTGGATGCGCTCGGCGAGGTCGGGCAGCTCGTTGATGGCGAAGATGCCGCGGTTGGTGCGGGGGACGAGGCCGTAGTGGACGGTCTCGGGGTCCCCCAGCGTGCGGCCCTCGGCCACCTTGATCGGGTCGATGTCGCCGATGAGGTCGCCGACGGACGTGTCCGGGGTGGCCAGCTTCTCCCCGAAGCGATCGCTGCGGTGCTTCCACTCGATGGGCAGCTCGTCGCCGAGGTCGGCCGCGAGGTGCTTGGCGTAGGCGCTGACGGGTGCGTAAGGGTGGTCGTTGATCTCCGAGCCGGCGACGATCGGGGTCCACTCGTCGAGCAGGCCGACGAGGGTCCGGATGAGGCGGGTCTTGCCCTGGCCGCGCTCGCCCAGCAGGACAACATCGTGGCCGGCGAGCAGCGCGCGCTCCATCTCGGGAACGACGGTGTCCTCGAAGCCCACAATTCCGGGGAGGGTCTCCTCGCCCGCCCGAAGTCGGGCCAGGAGGTTCTGGCGGATCTCGGTCTTGACGCCGCGGTGGACATGGCCGCTGGCGCGTAGTTCAGCCAGCGTGCTGATCGTGGGTGCAGTCACCACACGACCGTACGACGTGTTGCCCTACTCGGCCAGGCTAGTTCGGGTGCTTATCCTCCCGCGCAATCCGCGGCGGGGGTTACCTCGGCTCCAGCGGCGGGAATTGTGCACCTGAGCCGCAGCGCGCTCCTCGCCTGCGGAACCGAATCGATATCAGGAGAGAACATGAACCTCGGCAAGATCGTGGGCCTGGCCCAGCAGCAGATGCGGGACCCGAAGCGCCGCGCGCAGGTCGAGAAGCTCGTCGGCACTGCGAAGTCGAAGATTGCGTCGCGCGGCCGATCCGGCAAGCCCGGCGATCCCTCTGCCCCGCCGAAGCAGGACCCGCTGTCGTAGCGTCGCCGGCTCGGCGCCCGGCCCTGCTGCTCGCGCTTGGCGATCTGCGTGCCGCGTGCGAGGGGCTGTCGTTCGGTATCGCCACCCCGTCAGCCGAGGCGGGGCGCGCCACGCGGAACCAACTGCTGGCACAGCTCGATGACTACCTCATCCCGCGGCTCGAGCAGCAGGATGCGCCGCTGCTGGCGGTCGTAGGCGGGTCCACTGGGGCTGGGAAGTCGACGCTGGTGAACGCGCTGGTCGGCCGCCAGGTGAGCCAGGCCGGTGTGCTGCGCCCGACCACCCGCGCTCCGGTGCTGGTGTTCCATCCGCAGGACGCTCCATGGTTCGAGGGGTCTCGCATCCTTCCCGGCTTCGCTCGGACCACCGGGCCGGACATTGCCGGAGCGGCAGGGCCAGGTCGATCGCTGAGGCTGGTGCCGGAGTGGTCGATGCGCCCAGGGCTCGCGCTGCTGGACGCCCCGGACATCGACTCCTTCGTGGAGACGAACCGGGAGCTGGCAATCCAGCTGCTCGGGGCCGCTGACCTGTGGCTATTCGTGACTACTGCGGCCCGCTACGCCGATGCGGTGCCATGGGATCTGCTGCAGGTGGCGCGGGAGCGGGCGACGGCCCTGGCGGTCGTTCTCGATCGCGTGCCGGCCGAGGCGCTGGGTGAGGTGGAGACCGACTTGCGTCGGCTGCTGGACCGGGAGGGCCTAGGCGACGCCCCGCTGCTGGTCGTTCCGGAGTCCCCGCTGCTGGACGGTCAGCTGCCGCCGGAGGCGCTCGCCCCCGTCCGATCCTGGATCGACGCATTGGCCGCCGACGCCGATGCCCGCGCGGCGGTCATCCGATCCACCCTGGCCGGGGCGATCGACAGTCTGCGGGTGCGCGGGGATGCACTGGCGTCAGCGATGCAGGCGCAGGACGAGGCGGCGCGCGAGCTGGCGCTGGCAGTGGATTCGGCCTACAGCGGGGCCCTCAGCGCGGTGAGCCGGGAGGTCGCCGACGGCACCCTGCTGCGTGGGGAGGTGCTGGCGCGGTGGCAGGAGCTGGTCGGCACCGGCGAGCTCATGCGCACGCTCGAGTCCCGGATCAGCTGGGTTCGCGACCGCGTCGCCGCAGCGGTGACCGGGCGCCGGTCGGCGGCTGCACCGGTGGAGGCGGCGCTGGAGTCCGCGCTCGAGGCGCTCCTGCGCGATGCGGCCGAGCGGGCCGCGGCTGACGCCGCGCAGGACTGGGCCGCGCGCGCGCCGGGCCGGGCCCTGCTGGTGCGCAGCGACGCCGATCTCGGCCGGGCGGACCCGGCCATCGCTAGGCGCGCGGCCGAGGCGGTGCGCGCGTGGCAGGGCGAGGTGCTCGAGCTCGTGCGGGCCGAGGGCGGGGACCGGCGCAAGCTGGCCAAGCTGGCGTCCTACGGCGTGAATGGGGCGGGATCGGTGCTGATCGTCGCGCTATTCGCCCAGACCGGAGGACTGACTGGCGGCGAGGTGGCACTCGCCGGCGGCACCGCGGCGCTGAGCCAGAAGGTGCTGGAGGCGATCTTCGGCGACCAAGCGATACGCGCCCTGGCGGCACAGGCCCGCGCGGCCCTTCTGAAGCACGTCGAGGCGCTTTTGGAGTCCGATGCCCAGCGGTTCCACCACGTCCTCGCCGAGTCGATGCCTGCGCCCGGCGCGGTCGAGCGGCTGCGGACCGCTCTGGTGGCTATCCGGGGCGCGCAGTGAAGACACCCCGTGAGCTGGGCGATCGCCTAGATGGGCTGCGCGAGGTCGTGCGCCTGGGCGGCGGACGGGTGGGACCGGAGCTTCTGGTCCCCGTGGAGGCGCTGCTCAGCCAGGCGTCGGCCCGACGCACCTTGTCCCCTGATCGCACGGTGGTCGCGCTGGCCGGCGGGACCGGGAGCGGCAAGTCCTCGCTGTTCAACGCCATCGCCGGAGGGGAGCTCGCGCCCGTCGCCGTGCGGCGCCCAACGACCAGCCGCGCCCGGGCCGCGATCTGGCCGGCTGGGACCGAGGGGGCCGGCGACCCGACCGGGCTGCTGCAGTGGCTGGACATCCGCGACCGGCACGTCCTCGACCCCCGCGCGACCCGGACCGACCTCGCCGGCTTGGTGCTGGTCGACCTGCCCGATTTCGACTCCACAGCCGCTGCGCACCGGGCCGAGGCCGAGCGGCTGGCCGAGATCGTCGATGTGCTGGTGTGGGTCCTGGATCCGCAGAAGTACGCCGACGCCGCCGTGCACCAGCGCTATCTGCGCCCGCTCGCCGCCCATCGGGAGGTGATGCTCGTGGCGCTTAATCAGGCCGACCGCTTGGATCGCGACGCGCTGGAGGCATGTCTGCGGGACCTCGGGTCGCTGCTGAGCGCCGACGGCCTGCCTGGCGTCCCGCTGCTCGCGACCTCGGCGACGCAGCCCGGCGGCGCGGACCGCCTGGTGGACGCGCTAAGCGATCGCGTCACGACGCAGCGAGCCGCCGTCGATCGCCTCCACGCCGATATCGACACGGTGCTGGTCGCGCTCGGGCCGGCGTGCTCGGGGCCGCCCTCGCCGCGGCCCAAGCGGCGCGCCGGGGACGGTCAGGAGGCGCTCATCCGGGGGTTGGGCACGGCCGCGGGCGTCGAGCCGATCGCCGCCGCCGCGGGCGCGTCGTACCGGATGCGAGCGATAGCAACTGTCGGCTGGCCCCTGGTCCGATGGGTCGGGCGCCTGCGACCCGACCCGCTGCGTCGTCTGCACCTGGGTGCGGGGCAGGGAGGGCCCACGTCCCGGCCGGCCGCAACGGGCGCGCAGCGGGCGCAGGTCTCCAACGCTGTGCGCGACCTCGTCTCTCAGAGCGCGACTGGCCTGGCTCCGATGTGGGGCGCCGCGGCCGCGGCCACGCTGGAGTCGCGCCAGCCCGCGCTGATCGACGAGCTGGATCGGTCGGTCCGGAGCGCCCAGTTGTCGCAGGACGATCGACCGGCCTGGTGGGGCGGGGTGCAGGGCGCGCAGTTTCTCTTCCTCGTCGCAGCGACGGCCGGCCTGGCCTGGCTGGCGGTCATCGCCGGTTTCGCCTACCTCCAGCTCCCTGGGCCCAGCGTGCATCTTGGGCGCGCCCCTGTGCCGACGTTGCTGTTCCTCGGCGGGCTGGCCGCCGGGCTCCTGACCTCGGTGGTCTCCCGCCCCTTCGTCAATCTCGGCGCGGCCCGCCGCCGGGCTCGGGCCCAGCGGTCGCTGGACGCGGGGATCCGCGCACTGGCCCAGCGGGAGGTACTCGGGCCGTTGGCCGACGAGCTGGCCGCGGCATCGGCATTCTGCGCTGCTGTGGACTCCGCTCGCCGGTAGCGCATCAGCCCGCACGCCCGAGGCGGCGCTACCTGAAACGAAGGGTCAGGTAGTCCAGTCCGGGCGGCGCGTCGTCGCCCAGGGAGAACTCGCCGCGGACCTCCGGGGTCGCGCCGCGTGAGGATCCGACCGCGTAGAGGCGGACGTCGTCGCCGTCGGTGGCCAGGAACAGCACCTTGCCGGTGCCGGGCTCGATGGCGAATCCGGACAGCTCGCGCTGGGTCTTCGGGACGAGCGTCCGGTAGGCGTCCTCGCCCATGACCCACACGTACTCGCGGCCGTAGCAGTAGCCGCAGCCGCGGCTCTTGGCGTAGTCGGCGGCTGACGCCAGCGTCGGCTCGGTGAAGTCGATGATCCCGGGCGCGCCGTTGTTGCCGTCGCACAGCAGATGGGTGGCATCGATCCAGCTGATGGCCTCGCAGTAGCCGGGCAGCTCGCCGTTCGCGTCGTCGGGGAAGAC
>JAOPVO010000360.1 GCA_025966155.1 Pseudonocardiales bacterium | reverse complement strand
CTGCGAGAGATCCGCGAGGACATCGTGCTGGTCAGCATGTCCGCCTATGGGGCGACCGGCCCGTGGGCGCCGGTTCCGGGGATCGGTGGGACGATCGAGCCGTCCTCGGGGATGTCGGCGCTGCTGGGCTACGCCGGAGGGCAGCCGCTGAACTCCGGGCAGATGTACCCGGACCCGGTGGCCGGGCTGGTCGGGCTCGGGGCGATCCTCACCGCGCTCCTGCACCGCCGACGCACCGGCGAGGGCCAGTACGTGGACATGTCCATGCAGGAGGCCTGCGCGACCTTCATCGGCGACGAGTGGATGCGCTACCAGGCCACGGGCATAGCGCCGGGCCCGCGCGGCAACCGCAACCCCGCCTACGCGCCGCATGGCGTCTACCCCACGGCCGGCGACGACCAGTGGGCGGCGCTGGCCGCGCCCGACGATGCGACCTGGGCCGCAGTCGTTAGCGTGCTGGGCACCGCGGTGGACGAGCCGCGGTTCGCCACCGCCGAGGGCCGGCAGGCCAATGAGGTCGCGCTCGACGCGGCCATCGGGCGCGCGACGGCGCCCTGGGACAAGACCGAGCTGGCCGATGCCCTCGCCGCGGCCGGCGCCATCGCGGCGCCCCTGCTGACGACGGGCGAGGTGACCGCCGACCCCAGCCTGTCCGAGCGGCGGGTGCTGCGGCCCGTCACCCATTCCTTGGCCGGCGAAGCGACGCAGGCGGGACTGCCGCTGCGCATGACGTCGCCACTGCCGGAATGGACGCAATCACCGTTGCACGGCGCGGACTCCTTCGGGGTCCTGCACGTCGAGCTCGGCCTCGACGAGGCGACCTACGCGGCACTGGACGCCGCCGGCATCACGGGCTCCGGCCCCGTCAAGCAGACACAGCCCGCGGAGGAGACACAGTGACCGACTACAGCGACATCACCGTCGAGGATGACGGCTACGTCCGGCGCATCACGACCAACCGGCCGGACTACCGCAACGCGCAGAGCCGGCGGCTGCTCGAGGAGCTGGACGACGCCTTCGCCGAGGCCGGGGACGACAGCGGGGTGCGGGTGATCGTGCTGCTGGGCAGTGGCGATCACTTCTCCGGCGGGCACGACTTGGGGACGCCCGCGGAGAAGGCCGACCGCGAGGAGCGCCCGCGCCAGGAGGGCGTCCGCGGGAAGTTCCACCATTCCCGCGAGCAGTTCGTCAACAAGACGCTGCGCTGGCGCGATGTTCCTAAGCCGACTATCGCCGGCGTGCAGGGGTTCTGCATCTTCGGCGGCTGGATGGTCGCGTCGGCGATGGACATCATCTACGCCGCCGACGACGCGATGTTCCTGGGCGCGAACTTCCAGTACTTCTCCATCCCGTGGGATGTGCCGCCGCGCAAGGCCAAGGAGTTCCTGTACGAGAGCCGGTTCCTCGACGCCCCCGAGGCGCTGGAATTGGGCCTGGTGAACAAGGTCGTGCCCCGCGCGTCGCTGGACGACGAGGTCATGACGTACGCCAAGCGCATCGCCGAGAACGACCCGTTCCAGCTGCGGATGACCAAGATGGCCGTCAACCAGATGCAGGACAGCCAGGGCTTCCACGCCCACATTGGGGCCGCGCACCTGATGCACCTTCATTCCTCGGCGGGCGAGGCGGACGCGGACTACGCGCTGCGGGTTCCCGATGGCCGCCGCCGCCCAATGGTGCAGAAAGCGTTCGAGCACTATGAGATCCGCAAGGCCGAGCGCGAGGCGAAGTAGACCGTCTAGGCGAGACGGCTGCGCCGATACTTGATCACGCGGCGGAGCTTGCCCAGCGTGCCGCGATCGAATGGCAGCTGATCCAGGTTCGGCAGCCAACTATCGACCCGTTCGGCAAGGTCGGCAAGTGTGCGGCGAACTGCGCGCTCGGGCACCCCCAAACCGGAGCCCAGGGCGACGAAGTCGGCGGCGCCGATGTCTCCGCCCGAGTTCCCATTCAGCGTCAGTGCCATCGTTGAATCGCCGTACACCTGTGAGCAGGGAACGTCGTAGACCGGCGACACCCGCCACTCCCCCGAGACGCCTTGCAGCACCGAGAAGTTCTTGGCGTGCGCATCGCCGTTGCCGGTCAGATAGGCGAGTGCGAGCTGCCGAATGAGATCCCGGCCCGCCAGGACGGGCGAGCCGCATACAGCGCTCAGCGCCGCAAACACGTGCTGCGTGCTCAGCAGGTACTTGTCGGCCGGCGGGTGGCCAGCAACCTGGCAGCCATCCTCCACCGCGAGCGCCTGTGCCTGGCCGTCAGCGGTGATCCGATCGAATCGGCGGACTAGCAGCCCGGAGGCGCCGTCGCGATCGACGACGAGCTCGCTGGTGGGGACGCTCAGCCCCGACGCCCGCGCCGCCTCGAGGAAGAACGCCTCGTTCTGGACCAGGTGCGGGTAGGCGCCTATGGGATTGAGCTTGAGGATGTGGCGCTCGCCCGCGCGGGCTATCGGCAGATTGATCATCGCCGCACTCGTCTTATCTTGGACACCGGGAAGCGCCGACCGTTGCGCGCGGATGCCGAGCTCGATCAGCAGCTCCGCGAAGCTGATGTCGGCGAGGTTCTCGAGCGCGATGCGGGGCGGCACCTCCTCCGGCACCACGCCGGACGGCACGACCTGCACATCGCCGACCGCATCTGCGCCGACGGCGAGCAGCAGCGACAGCTCATCGTCGGCCGACGTCTTGACCGCCCGCTGCAGAGCGCCGAGTCGTCGCCCCTCCGGCAGCAGCCCGGCAAAGTAGGCCGGCAGCGCCCCGCCGGGCCGAACGATTGGGCCCGGCCCGGTCGGCAGCGTCGTGGCGACTGGCGCGCCGCCCGTGTCGAGCCATTCCGGCAGATACTGGAATTCGACGCCGTCGACGGTGCGAACCAGCGTGGCCGCGCGACGGCCCGCCTTGAGCACATCGGCCTGCTGGACCCGGCGCAGTTGCTGAAGGTCGTTGTCGGTCGCCGTCACAGGACGCGTGCGGCGACGCCGCGCTGAACCTCGAGGTGCAGCCCGAGGGCGGCCAACACAGCCGTAACCTTGTTCAGCTGAACCGATTGCTTGCCGTTCTCCACCATGTAGACGAACCTCTCGGAGACACCGGCCAGGTCTGCGAGCTCGGCCTGGCGCAGCGAGAGCTCTTTGCGGCGGGTGCGCACCGCGTCCGCGAGCGTTCCGGATCGGTCCATATGCTGCCTCCACATCCGCACGAACGTGCGTCCATGACAAGCCTACGACACGTTTGGCAGAATCTGCAGCGATTTCCGTACGAGCGTGCGGTTTGTAGCCATGTTGCGAGCACATCCGCATCAGCGCGGCTAGATCGGAACGAGCGTGCGGGTGCGTATTGCCGCTAGTTTACGAGCGCGATACTGCTGCCATGGGTGAATCCACGTCTGCCATCGTCGTAGACGGGCTGCGGGTATCGCGCGGTGGCAATGCGGTTCTGCGCGACCTGAGCTTCGAGGTCGCCGCCGGGTCGGTCACTGGGCTGCTGGGCCCGAGCGGATCGGGCAAGACCACGCTGATGCGCTGCCTGCTGGGCATCCAGCGCGCCGCCGAGGGCACGGTCACGGTCCTCGGCCGGCCCGCCGGGCACCCCGAGCTGCGGCGTCACATCGGCTATGCGACGCAGGCCGCGTCGGTCTACGACGATCTGACCGTGCTGGAGAACGTGCGCTACTTCGCGGCGACGCTCGATGCGCCGCGGGCCGAGGTCGCCCGGGTGCTCGAGGCCGTCGACCTGGGCGGGCTCGCCTCGCGGCTGACCGGCCGGCTGTCCGGCGGGCAGCGCTCACGGGTCAGCCTGGCCGTGGCGATGCTCGGCCAGCCGCGACTGCTGGTGCTCGACGAGCCGACGACCGGGCTCGATCCAGTGCTTCGCGAGCAGCT
>JAOPVO010000355.1 GCA_025966155.1 Pseudonocardiales bacterium | reverse complement strand
TCCCGGGCCTGCTGTTCCGGGGTGCCGTACTTGATGATCGCGGGGCCGACCATGCCGATGCCGATGTCGGACAGCGGACCGGGAGCCCCCGCCTCGCGCAGCACGCGGGCCACGGCCCGCGTCTCGGCGATCCCCGCGTCCGCCCCTCCCCACTCGACCGGCCACTGCATGGTGGCCAGACCCGAGGCGTGCAGGGCGGCGGTCCACGCGAGCCATTCCTCGCGCTGCGCAACCGAGCTCGGGGTACGGGAACCGGCGGGGGCCCCGAGCGGAGGCGGATGCTCGTTGCTCCATGCCTGGGCGCGCGACTCCCACTCGGCGACGGTGCTCATGCCGCACCCACGACGCCCGCGGGCGACGCCTCGTGGACGGGGCCGGCGGAAACCTGGCCACCCGGCCATCGAGACGCGGCCAGCGCCCGGGCGTTGGCCGACGCGCCGCCGAGCTCGGTGTGCAGGTGGACGAGCTTTCCGGTGAGGCGGGTCAAGCCGAACTCGTCGGTGACGCCCATCGCGCCCACGACCTGGTGCACGGAGCGGAAGACCTCGCGCATGCCTTCGCAGGCATAGCAGGCGGCGGCAGCAGCAGCTGCGTCGTCGTCGGCGAACCAGGCCGCCCGGCGGGCGAGCCAGATCGATCCCTGGGCGACCACCCAGCCGCGGGCCAGCCGGTGCTGCACCGACTGGTAGCCACCGATCGGCCGGCCGAACTGCTCGCGCTCGGTCACGTAGCGGGCGGCCTTGGCCACCGCGGCCCGCATCAGGCCGCCCCCCTCGGCCGCCAGAGCGGTCCGCCAGGCCCGGAGCAGGGCGGGGCCGCTGCCTGGTCCCAGTCGCTGCCCCCCGTCGACGCTCACGCGGGCCGCCGGATATCCCCAGCGGACCTGCGCCGGTTCCACGTCGGCCTCCGCACGCGGTACGACGACGGCGCGGTCCCCGTCGACCACCAGGAAGGCGTCGGCCTCCGCACCGAACCGGACGAGTTGCCGACGCGGCGCCGCGAGCAGCCCCAGCACCGGCGGAAGGCCCGTGTCGGCGAGCGCCGGGCCGACGAGGGCCTTCGCACCGACCGGTGCGCAGAGCCCGGCCGCTGCCGCCTCCTCGATCACCAGGGTGGCGTCGACGCCGGTGCCGCCCTGCTCGGCGAGGTCGAGGAAGCCGGCCGCGCCCAGGGCGGCGAAGGCCTCCCGGTCCAGCTGTGCCTGCGGTCCGGCGGTGGGCGGGGTGCGCGTCAGGATCGACCGCACGGACGTCACGACGTCCTGCTGGTGCGCGCTCAGTGAGAGGTCCACGCCGTCATCCCTTCGGAAGGCCGAGGACGTTCCGGGCCACGTTGTTGAGCTGGACCTCGGTGGTGCCCGACGCGATGGTCGAGGTGGTCGAGAAGATCACCGAGTAGTCGCCGCGGGAGCCTGCGTCCAGCGCCTCGGGGCCGAGCACGTCGAGGTAGGCATGGGTGATGCCGTGTTCCATCTGCCCCATGGCGACGCGGTAGACCGAGGCAGCGGTCGCCCGGTCGGCGGAATCCCGGTATGCGGCGTCGGCGGCCACGTAGTTCAGGACCCGGGAGGCGGCAGCCGCGGCGGCCGCCCTACCGAGCACCTCCTGCACGTGCGGATCGCCGAGCGGCACGTCTGCGTCCGCTGCCTCGGCGACGAGTTCGTCCAGTGAGCGGTCGGCGCGTTCGTGTCGCGCGATGCCTACCCGTTCGTTGGCGAGGATGGTGCGGATGAGGCTCCAGCCCTCGTTCTCGGCACCGAGGAGGCAGTCGGCCGGCACGTGCACGTCACTGAAGAACACCTCGTGCACCACGTGGGAGAAGCCGAGGGTGGGAATCTCTCGCACCTCGATACCGGGAAGGTCCATCGGCACCATGAGGATGGAGATCCCGTAGCGCTCCGGCGCGGTGCGAACGAGCAGGAAGATGTGGTCGGCGGCCTGCGCGTAGGAGGTCCAGATCTTCTGGCCGTTGACCACGTAGTGGTCGCCGTCGCGGCGGGCCGCCGTCTGCAGAGCGGCGAGGTCGGAGCCGGCGCCGGGCTCGGAGAACCCCTGGGCCCACATGGCCTCGCCGCGGGCGATCCGCGGAAGATGCCGTTCCTTCTGCTCGGGCGTGCCCGCGAGCATGAGCGCCGGCCCGATCCAGGTGACGCCCATGTACTGCGAGCCGCGCGGCTCGCCGGCACCCCAGAGCTCCTCGCTGATGACGACCTGTTCCCAGGACGACGCCTCCCGTCCGCCGAACTCGGTCGGCCACGAGGGCGTCAGCAGGCCCCGACGAGCCAGCTCGCGGCAGTACGTCCGAACCGCTTCGACGTCGTCGGGGGTCGGCATGTCCCGGTCGTAGAGGGTCCAGTCCGCGGGAACGGTCTCCTGCACGAAGGCCTCGAGCTCGAGGCGGAGGCGTTGCTCGTCAGCAGTCCAGTCGAAGTTCAGCGTGGCCTCGCAGGCTGGGGCAGTGGGGTGCGCGTCACACTAGCGAGCGCGCGGAAGGCCGACAACTGATTCAGTGCCCTCAACGGCCGCTTCGATCGGAGCCAGCGCCGCGCCGGTGGGGGCGGGGACGCGCCCGCGGGCCGAATAATGAGTGCCCGCTTTGCTTGACGCTGCGCTGCGGCGCTGGTCACACTTCGGGTTCCACCCGAACGATCATCCGGAGGCACACCCGTGGCAGCGGCACAGACGGACACCGAGCAGCATGCGCCCGGCCAGCAGGCCGGACCCCTGTCCGGTCTGCTGGTCCTCGACCTGTCCACCACGGCGCCCGGAGCGCAGGCCACCCAGTTCCTGGCCGAGGCCGGTGCCGAGGTCGTGCTCGTCGAGCGCCCCGGTGGGAGCCCCCTGCGGAAGCTGGCCTCGTGGCCGGTCCTGGGTGGCGCCAAGCGGAGCATCAGCCTGGACCTGGACGACGACGACGACCGCGCGGTGCTCGACGCGCTGGTCACGCGGGCCGACGTACTGGTGACGACGATGCGACCGCAGACGGCGGAGCGGCTCGGTGTCGGCCCGGCGCGGCTGGCCGAGCTCAACCCGCGTCTGGTGAGCGCGGCGATCACCGGCTGGGGGTCCACGGGTCCGTGGGCCGGCTACAAGGGCTACGAGGGCATGATCATGGCCAAGCTCGGGATGACCCATGTCAAGACCGGCATGGTGACCCGGCCCGGCCCGGCGTTCGTCTCCGTCCCGTACGCGTCGTGGGGCGCGGCCCAGACCGCCCTCCACGGCATCCTGGCGGCTCTGCTGGAACGGGAGTCCAGCGGCAGCGGCCAGCACGTCGAGGCCGACCTCGTGCGCGGCGTCAACATGATCGACACGTGGCAGTGGTTCGCCGAGCTGATCAGCATCCGCTGGCCCGGCGCCTACGAGAGCATCGCGGCGTTCGACCCCGACGGCGAGCCGCTGAGCCCGATCCTCTACCCCTTGCTCATCGCCCCCACCAAGGACGGCGTCTGGCTGCAGTTCGCCCAGGTGGAGCCGCGGCTGTTCGGGGCGATGCTCCAGGAGTTCGGGCTCATGCCGCTCATGGCCGATCCCGCGTGGAAGGGGCTGCCGAGGCTCGAGTCGCAGGAACGGCGGACCGAGCTCTGGGAGCTGATGATCGCCGAGGTCGGCCGGCGGACGCTCGCCGAGTGGCAGCAGGTCTTCGAGAGCAATCCCAACATCAGCGCGGAGATCTACCGGTCGGGCACCGACGCGCTCAACCACCCGCAGATCCAGTGGGAAGGGCGCGACATCACCGTCGAGGACCCCGCGCTCGGTCCGGTGCGCCGGCCCGCGCCCCTGGTGTACGAGAACAGCGCGCCGATCTCGACGCCTCGCCCGGCGCCGGCTTTGGACCAGGACGGCGCCGCCCTGCGCTCGGCCGGTGCGGCACCCGCCGCCAGCGCGGGGGATCCGCCGGTTGGCCGACTCCCCCTGGAGGGCGTGAAGATCCTCGATCTCGGGCTGATGTTCGCCGGTCCGTTCGGGGCCACGATCCTCACCGATCTGGGCGCCCGCGTCTTCAAGGTCGAGACGCTGACCGGGGACACGATCCGCAACATCCTGCCGTTCCCCGAGTCCGGCGGCGCGCGCGTCATGCAGGGGA
>JAOPVO010000059.1 GCA_025966155.1 Pseudonocardiales bacterium | reverse complement strand
GTGCGCCTCGGTACGCCCTAGTCGTCGCCGGTGCGGCACTGGTCGGGTTCGCTGCGCTGTCGGCGGCTGGGCTGTCCCCCGCCTGGGCCGCGCTCGCGGCGGCGCTGCTCCTGGGTGTCCCGCGGCTCCTGCGGCGCCAAGAGCGCCCGCTGACGGTCGTGCGCGAGCTGCATCTGGGCTTCTGCCTCTTCGTGCTCGCGCTCGGGGTGATCGTCGCGGCCGCGGCCCACCACGGGCTGGCCGACGCCGCCGATCGGCTCCTGCCGTCCGGCAGCGGCCTGCAGGCGCTGCTCGGGATCGCCCTGGTGGCGGCCGTGCTGTCGAACGCGGTGAACAACATCCCGGCCACGCTGATCCTCGTGCCGCTGCTGGCCGGCAGCCCCATCCATCTGCTCGCGATGCTCGTGGGCGTCAACGTCGGCCCGAACGCCACCTACGCGGGGTCGCTGGCGACGCTGCTCTGGCGCAAGCGGCTGCCGCCCGAGCTTCGGCCCCGCGCCCGGGAGTTCCACGCGCTGGGCGCGGTGGCGACGCCCGTCGTGCTCGTGGCCGCCGTGGTGTCCCTGTGGGCCTCCTGGCGCATGCTCGGCGCGTGACTCGGGGCCCGGTCTCCGCGCAGGACGTCTAGCGCAAAACAGCTAGCGCACGCCTAGCGCAGGTCGTCGGTGAGGTGCGACGTGCCGTTGATCAGGCTGACCGACGACGGGCGGCCGTCGGGGTGATCGACGATCGACACCGACGCCGGGTCTAGGAATACCCGGTAGAGGGAATCCAGCGGCGCACCGAGGGAATCGACCAGCAGCATCTTGATCGGGGTCACGTGCGACACGATGATCACAGTCCGACCTGGATAGCCGGCTAGCACCTTATCCCGCGCCGGCCGCAGCCGCTGGGCCAGCTGGGCGAACGACTCGCCGCCGGGCGGGGCTGCGGTCGGGCTGCCGGACCAGGCGGCCAGCGCCGCGGCATCGGCCTGCGCGAGCTCCGTGAACGTCTGGCCCTCCCACTCCCCGAAGTCGACCTCCTGGAAGCCGGCCTCGACCATCACGTCGAGCCCGACGGCATCGGCGATGTGCGCCGCGGTCTCGCGGGTCCGCAGCAGCGGCGAGGTGATGACCGCCGCGATGTCGGTGAGCTTGGCCATGCGCCCCGCGAGCGCCCGGGCCTGCGCGTTGCCCTTGTCGGTCAGCGGCAGCTCATTGCGCCCGGACAGGCGCCGCTCGGCGGTGTGGATGGTCGACCCGTGGCGCACGAGCACCAGCCGCGTCGCGGTCCCGGTAGGCGGGGTCCACGACGGCGCGGGCGCCGCCTCGGATGCCGCGATCGGGCTCACAGCCCCGAATCCGCGGTGCGCACCAGAATGCGGCGGCAGTTCTCGCAGCGCAGAACCGTCTCCGGCGCAGCCGAGCGCACCGTGGACAGCTCGCTGCCGGCCAGTTCGAGCCGGCAGCCCTCGCAGCGGCGCTGGTGCAGCGCCGCCGCCCCGGACCCGCCACTGGATTCGCGGACCTTCTCGTACAGGGCGACAAGATCGGCCGGCAGATGCGCGGCCAGCGCGGCCCGCTCGGGCTTCCGAACCGCGGCGTCGGCGTCGATGGCGGCGAACGCGGCGTCACGCGCGGCCGCGGCGGTCGCGCGCTCGGCCTCGATCCCGGCGATCTGGCCCGTGACCAGCGCCAGCGTCGCCTCGGCCGCCTCGCGCCGCTCCATCACCTCGAGGACCTCGTCCTCCAGGGTCGACTGGCGCCGGGCGAGGCTATCGATCTCATGCTGGAGGCCCTCGAGCTCCTTGGACGGCATGCCGCCGGCCAGCATCCGGTCGGCGTCGCGCTTGGCCCGCGCGGCCACCATGTCAACATCGGCCTCGAGGCGCGATTGCTCGCGGGCGATGTCGTCGAGCTCGACCTGCGCGATGGTGGCGTCGTCGCGCAGCGCGGCGATGCGGGCGGTGCAGGAGGCGATGACGGCAAGCTCGGGCAGGGTGCGGCGCTTGTGGGCCAACTGCGCGAGCGCGGTGTCCATGGCCTGCAGGTCCAGCAGCCGCAGCTGCGCGAAGGGATCGGCTATCACTGTGCGGATCGGCTCATCTCTCGTGGGGACTGCTCGACTGATCTAGCCCGCAGAACGGCGTGATGGGGAGTGCACGGTCCACGGATCGGTGTTGATCTGCGACACGTGTACGGACAAGGTAGTCCCGAAGCGGGAGCGCAGCCGGTCCCCCAGGCCGTCCAGCCACGGGGACTCGGTCGCCCAGTGCGCCGCGTCCAGCAGCGCCATGGGCGTGCGGGGTTCCCCGGTGCCCGGCAGCACGGCCATAGCGTCGCCGACGCTGTGATGGCGCAGATCCGAAGTCAGGTATGCATCGGCCCCAGCCGCGCGGGCCACCTCGATCAGCGAGCCGCCGGCGCCGCCGCACACGGCAACACGGGAGATGACTGCGTCGGGGTTGCCGCTGGCCCGCACGCCCCACACCGTGGCCGGCAGGCGGGCCGCCGCGTGCGCCGCGAATTCGGCCAGCGTCATCGACGCGCGCAGCCGGCCGATCCGGCCTATCCCGAGCGCACTGGGCTGCGCGGCCTGCTCGACGAGGTCGAAGGCCGGCGCCTCATAGGGGTGCGCCGAATGCAGTGCCGCGAGGACCGCCGCGCGGCGATGCCGGGGCACGGCCATCTCGATGCGAGTCTCGGCGACGCGCTCGATCCGGCCGATCTGCCCGACTGTCGGCGACGCGCCGGCCAGCGGCCGGAAGGTGCCCTCGCCCTCGCTCATCCAGGCGGCGCGCTCGTACTGGCCTATCGCCCCTGCGCCGGCGGCGGCGAGCGCGTCGATCAACCGCTGCGCATCGGCCATCGGCACATAGACGCCAAGGCGGTCCAGAGGGGGCATCGGCAGCGGCTCGAGCGGCCCGTCGACATCGATCCCCAAACGGGCGGCCAGCGCGTCGGAGACGCCTGGATCCGCGGCGTCGGCGTTGGTGTGCGCGACGAACAGCCCCCGGTTCCCGCGCAGCAGGCGGTGCAGCAGGGCCCCTTTGGGCGTCGTGGCGGCGACGCTGTGCACGGCGTCCAGCAGCAGCGGGTGGTGGGTGATGATCAGCTGCGCGCCGGTGCGCTCGGCCTCGGCGGCGACCTGCTCGACCGGGTCGACGGCCAGCAGGATGCTGGTGACCGGGTCGCCCGGATCGCCGCACACCAATCCGACGGCATCCCACTTCTCCGCAGTGCGCGGGTCGTACCACTCGTCAAGGGCGGAGATCACCTCGGCGAGTCGAATCACGCCCCGGACGCTACCGGTGGGAGTCCGCCCGCACCCCATGGCTCCCGGCCCGAAGCACGGACTCCGCCCAGAGGCACGCCTCGCTCGCTGGATGCTGAGCAATGCCGAGACGATGGGAGAGGAAGAGGAACGCCGACGCGAAGTCGTGCTCAGCCAGTTGGTGCTCAAGGAGGGACCAGTCCAGTTGCTCCCGAACAGCGCGCGTGACACTCAGCAGCGGGCCGAAGTCGCAGTAATGCACGCGCAGAGCCGACAGCTTGCTCAGGATCACGTCGGTGGCGGTCATCACCGGCATCTGCACGGAGAGGACCTCGATGAGCTCCGCCGGCGCCAGCTCCAGCGCCGTGGCCGACGCCCCGCCCATGCGGTGCAGCACATCGATCATGACGTCGCCGTCGAAGACCTTGAAGAGCCAGTCCTCCGGCGGCCGCTCCACAGTGAAGCCCGCGGCCGCGAGAATCGCCGCGCAGCGCTCGGCGTCGGCCTCGGCGATCAGGAAGTCCACATCGTGCGTTGGCTCGGGGCCGCCACGGGCCCAGAGCGCCCAGCCGCCGCAGAGGGCGAAGTCCACCGAGGCGGCCTTGAGCGTGGTCGCCACCCGCTTGAGGGATTCGCGCATCGGGTCCAGCTCGTCCTGCGGCATAGGGAGCACCGTGCCCGCGCCGGCCGGGAGGCGAACCTCGCCCCTGAGGGCCGCCGACAAGACTGCGCCGATCCAGCGAGCGCGCCGGGGGTTGCCGCACCGTCAGCGCGGCATGATCACCCGGTGCGCGTCGCGACCTTCAACATCCTGCACGGACGCTCGCTGCACGACGGCGAGGTCCAGGTCGATCGCTTCGCCGACGCCATTCGCGCACTGGACGCCGATGTGCTCGGGCTCCAGGAGGTCGACCTGGATCAGCCGCGGTCGGCAGGGGCGGATCTCACCGAGGTCGCGGCCCAGGCCATGGGCGCCACCGACCACCGATTCGTCGCCGCGCTGTCGGGCCTGCCTGGCGGGACCTGGACCGCGGCGACCGGGGCCGAGCAGCCGGGAGCGGCCAGCTACGGGGTGGCGCTGCTGTCGCGATATCCCGTGCGCTCCTGGCAGATCGTCCGCCTGCCGATGCTCCCGGTGCGGGTGCCGTTCCTGACGCCGGACCGCAAGGCGATCATCGTCCGCGAGGAGCCGCGGGTTGCCGTGGCCGCGGTAGTGGCCACGCCATTGGGTGACATCACCTTCGCCGTCACGCATCTGACATTCCTGCCGGGCTGGAACAGCGTCCAGCTGCGCCGGATCGTGCGGGCCACCCGCGATGCGACGCGCCTGATCCTCATGGGCGACCTCAATATGGGCCCCGGGCCAGCCCGTCGAGTCACGGGCCTGACCCCACTGGCGCATGCGGCGACATTCCCCTTGACCCGGCCGCTGCGCCAGCTGGACCACATCCTCGCGCGCGGCGATGTCGGGTCGCCGCGGGAGGCCGCGGCAATCGCCCTGCCGGTGTCGGACCATAGGGCGCTCTCGGTCGTGCTGTAACCGCGAAGCGCCCGTGCGACTGCGCTACGCGCCCGTGCGACTGCGCTACGCGCCGGTGCGACTGCGCTATGCGCCCGTGCGATTGCGCAAAACGCCCTTGCGACTGCGCGCCCTACGCGGCCACAGTCAGCTCGAAGCAGTCAGCGCAATCGCCGCCGTCGAGCTCGAGGAGCAGTCCATGCCGCAATCCGCCGCCGAGAACGTCGTCTCGCCGCAGGTTCACCCCGACGGGTCGATCACGCTGTCGATCTACGCCCCCGATTCCCGGGAGGTGCTGATCGACTCGGACTTCCAGCTCGGTATGCCCTTCGTCGCGCCGATTATGGCCACGGAGTGGCCGAAGGCGGTGCGATCGGACGACGGCTGGTGGTCAGTGACCACCGAGCCGATGCTGCCGGGGATGTACCGATACAAGTTCGTCGTCGACGGCTTCAAGACCCTCGACCCGCAGAACGGCTGGATGCGGAAGGCCGCGATCGGCCAGCCGTTCAGCATGGTCGAGGTTGCCGGCGACGGCCCGCAGCCGTGGGACATCGACCCGGCTATCCCGCACGGGACAGTTGTGCGGGAGATGCACCAGAGCGAGGTCCTGGGCGCTCCGCGCTACTTCAACGTCTACCTTCCGCCCGGCTATGACGCCGAGACGACCTATCCGGTGCTGTACCTGCTGCACGGCGGCGGGAACGACTATGGCCATTGGGTCTTCGATGGCACGGCCGACCTCATCATGGACACGTTGATCGCCCGCGGGATCCTGCCGCCGATGGTGGTGGTCATGCCCGATGGCAATGTGCTGGACAAGGCCCGCATGCCCGGCGTCCTTCGGGTCACCAACATCGAGGACTGGCGCGAGCGCGTCGAGGTGCTGCATCCGGCCTACTTCATCGACGAGATCATGCCGGTGGCCGAGAGCCGGTACCGGCTCGACGCCTCGAACCGGGCCATCGCCGGACTGTCGATGGGTTGCATGCAGGTATGGCGCCTGCTGTGCAGCGCCCCCGAGCACTTCACCGCCGCCGGGCTGTTCAGCGGCACCGCGGAGATGGAGGCGCTGGATCGCGGTACCGGAGCCGACCCGCTCAAGGCGTATCGGACGATTTTCGTCGGCGTCGGCGATTGGGACGCGCCGCGGCTGCACGATTCGATGAAGGCGGCGCCGGGCCTGCTGCAGGAGCGCGGCATCCCGGCCACGGCGTACAGCACCCCGGGCGGCCACACGTGGTCGGTATGGCAGCGCTGCCTCTGGGAGTTCGGCCTCGACTTGAAGGCGCATGGTTGGGTGAGCGAATGACCGCTGAGTCCATCTTCACTTGGGGCGCGCCGCCGCTGAAGTTCGGTGCCGGGGCGCTGCGGGAGGTCGGTTTCGACCTCGCCCAGCACGGCGTCACCCGCGCCGCCGTCGTGACCGACCCGGGCGTCGGCGCCCTGGGCTACGCCGATCGGGCGGTCGAGGCGCTCAACGCGGCTGGGATCGCAACCGCGCTGTTCGACCAGGCGCACGTGGAGCCCACCGACGCGAGCATCGAGCAGGCGGTGCGCTGGGCCCGCACTGAGGGCCCCTTCGACGGCTTCGTGGCGGTCGGCGGCGGATCGGCGATCGATACCGCCAAGGCGATGAGCCTGCTCACCAGCAACGACGGCGAGCTGAGCGACTATCTGAACCCCCCGATCGGGGCCGGCCGCGTCCCATCCCGCCCGCTGCATCCACTGATCGCGGTGCCGACGACGGCCGGCACCGGCTCCGAGAGCACCGCAATGTGCGTTCTCGATGTTCTGGACCTGCAGGTGAAGACGGGGATCAGCCACTGGCGACTGCGCCCGACGATGGCCGTGGTCGATCCAGAGCTGACGATGAGTGTCTCGCCCGGCGTCACTGCGGCGTCGGGCATGGACATCCTCTGCCATGCGCTGGAGTCGTACACCGCCAAGGAGTACAGCGCGTTCGACGCCAAGACGCCGGAGCAGCGCGTCACGTACTGCGGGGCCAATCCGGTGTCGGATATTTGGGCCGAGCAGTCGCTTCGGATGCTATCGATCGCTCTGCGCCGGGCGGTGCATGACGGCGGCACCGACGTCGAGGCCCGCTCGACGATGATGCTGGCCGCGACCTTCGCGGGCATGGGCTTCGGCAATGCCGGCGTGCACATCCCGCACGCGAACGCCTATCCGATCGCCGGGCGCGTCCGGGGCTACCGGCCCGAGGGCTATGACGTGCACGAGGCGATGGTGCCGCATGGCCAGGCCGTCTCGCTGACGGCGCCCGCCGCGTTCCGCTTCACCTTCGCCGGCTCGCCCGCGCGGCATCTACGGGCGGCGGCGCTACTGGCCCCGGACGCGCCGCTCCTGGACGATCCAGCCGAGCAGCTGCCCGCCGCGGTGACGGCGCTGATGCGCGACATCGGCATCCCGTCCGGGATCGGCGCCGTGGGCTACACCGAGGCCGACATCGACGGCCTGGTGGAGGGAAGCCTCAAGCAGCAGCGGCTCCTGAGCACGGCCCCGCGCACGCCGTCCGGCGACGACCTTGCCGCCATCTTCCGCGCGTCGGTCGAGAATTGGTGAGCCGCTAGCCCAGTGCGGTCGCGAGCTCGATGCGCCCGAGCGAGCCGTAATCCGCGCTGAGACCCCTGGCGCCGTCGACCGGGATGGGCGGGAGCATCGACCCGAGGATGACATGCTGGCCGGCCTCGATAGCCTCCCCGCGATCGCCCAGCATCCGGACGGCGTTGGCCAGCGCCTCGAATGCGCCGTCGTGCAGATCGGCTCGCGGGCCGGATTCCCCAATAAGCCGGCCGTCGCGCTCGACCCGCACGGAGATCGCCGCGAGGTCGACGCCCGGGTCGCGCTCCTCCCCCAGCAGCAGGCCCCAGTTGCTCATCGCGTCGCCCACGCGCACCGCCCGACCCAGGGCAGGGCCGGCGGGAAGCCGGAACGAGCAGATCTCGAACGCGGGCGCCACTGCCGTCACCGCGGCCCGGGCCTCATCGGGGCTTATCGCGCCGGCCAGCCGCCGGCCGACGGTCAGCGCGAGCTCGGGCTCCAGCGCGCACCCGCGGATCCGGCGCGCGTCGATCGCGGCGCCCGACCTCAGCACGCGGCTGGCCAGGATGTAGCCGAAGGCGCGCGCATCCGGGGCGCTGCGGGCCGGCGAGATCTTCCAGCCGCCGACCGACTCCCCCGTGGCGCGACGCAGGCCCAGCACCTCGAGCTGCAAATCCAGACCGTCCCCGATCGTCGCCGATGCATAGTCCGCGAACTCCTCGGCATCGTGACCCTCCACGACCGCCTCGCCATGGGCGATCGCGAGAAGCCGGCGCGCCGCGGCCATGCGCTGCGTGTCGGTGGGCCTTTCTGGCGTCAACATTTCCTCCAACGGCCTACTGCTGCACGTTCGGGCACCCTAGCCGACTCACCGCGACCGTCGTGAGCATGCTTAGGAGTCGGTCGTGAC
This sequence comes from Pseudonocardiales bacterium, assembly GCA_025966155.1. Classification (GTDB taxonomy): domain Bacteria; phylum Actinomycetota; class Actinomycetes; order Mycobacteriales; family Jatrophihabitantaceae; genus RYN-150. The sequence continues at coordinate 1,890 of JAOPVO010000059.1, read as the reverse complement.
GCGCACCGTCGCGATGGGATGTATCGTGGGGGCCAGTTGCTTGCCTCTGGCACACAGACGCTTGCAATTAGGCCCGGTCAGGTGCTCGCTACACCTGGTCGGGCTGCTTTATGTTCCGGCCCGTCGATCCATCCTGCGTCCCGGGCTAGGGGCCCCGTCGAATGACCAGCACGGCGACATCATCGTCCGGGTTGTCCGGGTCGGGCAGCTCGGCGATCAGACGATCGACGACAGTTGCCGGCTCGTCGGTGGTCACGGCGCGCCTGACCCGCTCGAGCTGGGAGTCGATCGATCCGTGCTGGCGGTGCGGGTCCAACCGCTGCTCGACGAGGCCGTCGGTGAACAGGCACAGCGCCGCGCCCATCGGCAGCCGCACCTCCGTGGTTCGCCGGGGGTGGTCGAGGCTCACGCCCATCGGCAGGTCAGGGGGCAGATCGACGAATACACCGCCGCCATCCGGAGTGGCCATGATCGGCGGAAGGTGGCCGGCGTTGGAGAACCGCATCGTGTCGAAGGGGGCGGCGCACACGCCGTAGAGGACCGTGGCCATCGCCCCGGGCTCGAAGTACTCGATCTTGCGGTCGAGGCGGCTCAGAACCTCGGCCGGGTCGGCATGGTCCAGCGCGTAGGACCGCAGGGAGCTCCGCAGGCGGCCCATGATGACCGCCGACGCGAAGCCATGGCCCATGACATCGCCCATCACCACACCGACGCTGCCATCGGGCAGGCAGAAGACGTCGTACCAGTCGCCGCCCAAGTCGCCTTCGGCAGGCACGTAGCGAGCGGCAAGCCGCAGGCCGTCGATCTGAGGCAGCCCATCAGGCATCAAGCTGCGCTGAAGCGCGGCCGCGGCAACGTTCCGGTCGGAGCGCTCCCCGGCCTGGAAGAGCCGCACTAAGCGCTGGGCAACCGACACGAGTTCACCCTAGTGGGGTATCCCTTCACCTTGCGCGGTCGGCGGCCGCGCCGCAGATTCCGGACGTCACTTCAGGCGCGGGGCGGCGCGCGATTGCCGACCTGGCGTCGTGGGCCGAGGTCGATCCTCCTAGTAGAGCTCGGCGCGAGCCGACCCTGCTATGGCGGTCGCGGGCCACATCGCGGACGACGCGACCATCTACCGTCAGTGGTCATTGGCTTCTGAGCGTGACCGTACGTATGACCAGGGGACGACTGGTGTAGACAACTCATAGTCGGCTTGTAATTACTTCATAGTAGGCTTGATTAACTGCGCCGCCTCTGTCACGCTCCCGGCACCGGCCGGTGGCCGCCTGGCGCTCAGGGAGATCCCATGCTCACACGGCAGAACCGAATCGGCCTCGTCCTCGCCTTCCTCCTCGGCCTGAGCGACATCGCGATCCTCGGGGCACTCGGCGGCGGCGACGACAGCGAAAAGCCCCCCGTCGCTATCGTCGTCATCAGCGTCGTTCTTGGCCTTGCCACCTTGGCCCTCGTGGTTCTGGCCTGGCGGGCGCCCACTTGGGCGCTGATGATCGCGATCATCATCCTGCGGTTGCTCTCAGGCCTCGGCGACCTGGCCGCGCTCGGCGAGAGCGCGGCCATAGTCATTGTCTCCATGACCTTCCTCGTCATTACCGCTATCGCCGTGTACCTCCTGCGGAACTGGGTCCGGAAGCCACGCCCGGTCGCGGTCAGCTGATCCGGCTGAACCCGGCTGAGCGGCTACGTGAGGTCGAGTACCTGTCGGCGTCGCATCGTTGAGGAATCGCGCGGCAAAGGGCCATACCCCCTGTCGCAGGAGGTGGCCCTGAGGCATCATCGGCTGGACGCGGTCAGCCGACACCGCCCCAGAGAAGGACCCGCCATGACAGCAAGCATCCCGGCTCCCTCGCCGCAGTCGAACCCCGACAACGATGAGGACGCCGCAAAGCA
>JAOPVO010000338.1 GCA_025966155.1 Pseudonocardiales bacterium | reverse complement strand
CGGTCAGCGGCCGATTGCGGATGTCGCGGCCACCTATGGCGAGCAGGTCGAACGCGGCGAAACTGGCCGGGTGGTCGCGCACCAACGCGGCAATCGAGCGATGGCGATTAGCCATCCGCTCCTGCAGTAGGTCAAACGACAAGCCGCCGCCGTCCCAGATGACTGCCTCGCCATCCAGCACGGTGCCCGGCTTTAGGTGGTACTCGGCCGCCGCGGCCAAGTCAGGAAAGACGGCGGTCAAGTCAGTTCCGCGCCGCGACCATAACCGCGCTACGGCGGATGTGCGGACGACAGCGCAGCGGTATCCGTCTCACTTCAGCTCGTAAAGCGACCCGCCGGGCAAGCCGTTCTCAGCAGGCACCAGCTCGACTGCCCTGGCCAAAGCCAGCTCAACGGGGCCGGCAAGCTCCGGAGATAGATCGGCGGGCATGGACCGAGCATGCCCAAACGACAGCTTCGCGGGCATGTCTCTACCTCTAGTCTCGAGCCTCTGTAGGTTCCTTGCGGCCGTCGGCGAGAACCCTCCGTGATCGCCGGCGGCCCCGAACCAACGGAGGCGGCGCACGGCAATCCCGTCCCTAGGCAAGGAATCTGGCCTTGCTGCAAGCCAGCTCAGCCGTTGCAGCCGCCTTGCGGACGATGTTGAAGCGATAGACTTACCGCACTGGGACCGCCGAGCACCCGTGCGCCCGCCACGACATCGAATCAACATCGGCGGATACGAATGATCGCGCGCAACACCCCCAGCCAGTGCCGCCCGGAGCGGCCCCGCGAAACTGGGCCTCGTCCAGTGCAGCTTCCCGGCTGGAGCCAGTTCGCAGCTCCCAAGTTGTGCAGTTCCTGCGGGGTGCTGCGATCCCCGTCCCCTGACGGGGGTTGCCCAGACTGCGGCATCCCCATCTGAGGACCAGAACGGGGCCAATCCGGCGGGTCCGGCGATAGCTTCGCTGCCGGCCGCCGGCGACAACCCCCCGTGATCCTCGGCGGCGCCGAACTACAGCGCCCCGTCTCCCGCCTCCGGTCGGTGAGGCGGGGCGCTTGTTCGCGTTCGGCATCGGGCTGTCCTACACCGCTGTAGGAAATGGTCATGGGCGGGTTTCCGTCGGCGAGCGACGGGCAACTTGACGGGCGCACAGCGATCGCACATCCCGGATAGCCGGGATCGACGGCGCTGGACACCAAGCGAAGGGACACGCCCGTGTCACTCACACCTGACCAGGAAGGCAGCACCATGGACCAGAAGGAGATCGAGGAGCGCCTGCACGCAGTCGAGGTAGCCCAGGCAACCGGGGCAGCCACCCTCGCCGGCGCGCAGGCCACCCAGGCCGCAACTCAGGCCGGCGCTGCCGCCACCAATGCCGCCGCGCACGCCGGCACAATCGCCACCGTCGTGGCCGGCAGCGTGTCGCTGATCGTCGGGGTATTCCTCGGCATCGTCATCCGCAGCTTCGGCAAGTAGGCGGACGGGATGAGCAGCAGCGCACATAACGACCCTGCGTACAACGGTGACCCGGCCCGAGGATCGGCCAGCGCATCTAAGAAGGAGCGCACCCTATCCCTCGTCGCAGGTGTACTGGGAGTGGTGATGTTCCTGCTCGGGTTCCTGAAGTGGCTGAAGGTCGGCGACGGCGACGACGCGCAGAAGTACGGCGGGTTCGCGTTCGGCACTCCCACGTCCGCGGTCATCCTGCTGTCGCTGGCAGCCGGGCTGATCGCCGCGCTGGGCGCCATGGACCACCGCGACGGCCGCGGGGTGCCCAGCGCCATTCCCACCGGTCTCGCCGTGACGAGCCTGCTCGGGGCGTTCGCGATCCTGCTCAACAAAGGGAGCATCAGCGACGGCTTCGGCGAGCAGGTCGCTGTCGAGATCGGGTTGATCCTCGGCATCATCGTCGCAGCGATCCAGAGCATCGTGCTCGCCATGGGCCTGGCCTCGCGCAAGGATGACGAAGCCAACACCGGGTACGGCACCGCAGGCGGTCGCGCCAACCGCGCCACTCGCTAGCCGGCACGACGAACCACGCACAGCGCCCCGCCTCCTGACTTCGGTCAGCGAGGCGGGGCGCTTCTCGTCATTCTCAGAAGTCCATACTTGTGAGGATCTCTGCTTGGCGGATGCGGCACTGCCTGCAGCGCGGAGGCGACCCCGATGGCTCTTGAGGACAGGACTGCAGCGTGCCTGGCGGCCCGGTGAAGACCGATGTGCCGGCTTTGCCTGCCGAGCTCCGCGCTACATCTAAGACCTCGCCGGCCTCGGTAGGGCCGATGGCGGCGGTCATCGGCGACAGCTGCAGCGGCGGCACCCACTTTGCTGTGGCGTTCTGCAGCTGCAGCTGCGTCTGCCGTGCGATCAGCGGCCCCACCCCGCAGGCGCGGCCGCCGCGAGCCAGCAGGTCGAAGGCGGCGAAGCTGACCGGGTGGGCTCGAACCAGCGCGGCGAGCGAGCGGCGCCGGTTCGCCATCCGCTCCTTACAAATTGCGAAGCGCATCCCGCGGTTCGGTCGCCGCTCGAGCTATTGGAGGTGCCGCTCGTCGCTGGTGACCACCGCCTCGGGATCAGCGTCCTCGCTTGTGAGCCCGTCGGCGTGCGGGTGCTCGTCGTGGAACTGCAGCCAGAGCATCCCCAGCTCCTCGCGACGGTCGTCGTCGACGCTTTCCTTGAAGTCGGGCAGGAACTCCCGCTCCTCCTCGGCCATGTGGTCGGCGTTGACGG
>JAOPVO010000329.1 GCA_025966155.1 Pseudonocardiales bacterium | reverse complement strand
TGTGCCCCCCGCCGCGACCACTGGTCAGCCGCCCGCCGCCACCGGGCCGACCGCGTCAGGGACATCGGCTGCGACGGCGCCGCTTGCGGCCCCGGCCGTGGTTGCGCCTTCCAGTGCACCGCCTCTGCGTGGTTCGGTCAACGGGGAAGCCACGGGCGGCTCCACCCCCGTGGGGCCCTCCGCGCTCCCGGGTGGCGATGCGGTACTGGACCAGTCCGGGCAGGGGACCCCGGCGTCCGCTCCGGCTCCCGGCGTCGCGGCGAGCGGATCACGGGCCGCACCGGCTACGGGCTTCCCGGTAGCGGCGCTGTTCGGGTTGAGCGCGGCCGGTGGGGTGGCACTCGCCGGATGGTTGCTGTTCCCGCGTTTGCGTCACGGTCGTGTGGGGCCCTCAACGCGGCGTGCTGCCGTTCGGGTTCTGTGACTACCGGCGTGGGTTGGGTGGTCAGCGCCGCAGTACTGGCCTTCACTGCCGTTCTGTTTGGGATGTCTGCTGCGACTTTGTGGTGGATGCTGCACGCCTGGCGTACCCCTGAGACGTTGGCGAGCACGGGATTCTCGGGGCCGATAGACGCGCCTGCGCTCTCTTTCAGTCTGCTCGTGCCCGCTCGTCACGAGGAAGCGGTGCTGGCGCGGACTTTATCGCGGCTGGCTGAGTCGCAGCATCCCGATGTGGAGGTGATCGCGATTATCGGCCACGACGATCCGGGCACCGAGGAGCAAGCGCGTGCAGCTGAACGCGCGTTCCCAGATCGGGTGCGCGTTGTCATCGACCATTCATGGCCTAAGAACAAGCCGAAGGCGTTGATGACCGCCCTGCCGCACTGCACTGGGTCGATCATTGGGGTATTCGACGCTGAGGACGACGTCGACGTCAGGCTGCTCCGGTTCGTGGATGCCGCTTTCCGGCACACCGACGCCGACGTGGTGCAATCTGGTGTGCAGCTCGTGGATTTCCGAGCGCATTGGTTCAGCGTGCGCAATTGCCTGGAGTACTTCTTCTGGTTTCGCAGCCGGCTGCACCTGCAAGCAGACCATGGGTTCATCCCGCTCGGCGGGAATACCGTATTCATGCGCGCCGATCGGCTCCGGGCTGCCGACGGCTGGAATACCGAATGCCTCGCTGAGGATTGCGAGATCGGCGTCAGGCTTTCAACGGCGGGTGCGCGCACAGTGGTCGCCTATGACCCGCACATCGTGACGCGTGAGGAGACGCCGCCTTCGCTGCGGGCCCTGCTCAAGCAACGAACCCGATGGAATCAGGGCTTCCTGCAGGTCTACCGCTACGGGCTGTGGCGGGCGCTGCCACGTCGGCGCCGCATGCTGGCGCGATTCACCCTCGCGCAGCCCTTCCTTCAGGCATTCGCTGGATTGGCCGTGCCAGCCGCTATAGCGATGGTTCTGTGGGCCCGAGTCCCCGTAGCTGTCGCGCTTCTGTCGTTCCTGCCGTTGATTCCCGTGCTGGCGACCGTAGCGTTTGAGGTGATAGGGCTGCGCGAGTTTTGTCGGTGCTACTTCGTGCGGCCCCGAGCCGGGGACTATCTCCGTCTGGTTCTAGGCAGCGTTCCCTATCAGCTTGTGCTGTCGGTTGCTGCAGTTCGCGCAGCGATCCGGGAGATGGCGGGCCATCGCGGTTGGGAGAAGACGGAGCACGTCGGCACCTTCCTCGGCCAGGACGACGCCCGCACCCCGGCCGAATCGGAGATGGCCTCGATATGACGACCACCTCCCTCGATCGGCCGACACGGGTGGACACCGGCGATACAGAGATTGCCGAGGCGTCGACGCGCACCGGTACCTGGCCGAAGCTTGCGCCGATCATTGGCAGGCACGGCATCAGCGCGCTGCTCCTCAGCACTGGCCTGGTGCTGGTCGGAATCACCCACGGGATCAACTTGCGCGGCTCGCCGACCTTCCAGGACGACGAAGGCACATATGTCTCCCAAGCGTGGGCGGTCATCAATCAGCACCGTCTGGCTCCGTATACGTACTGGTACGACCATCCCCCGCTGGGCTGGGTGCAACTGGCCGGCTGGTTCACCGTCACCGGTGGCTTGAACGATGGGCCGGCAGTTGTCTCGGCTCGCTGGTTCGCGCTTGTCTGCGCGCTCGTCTCAGCTGCGCTGGTCTGGTCACTCGGCCGACGCGCTGGTATAGGGCGGTTCGGAGCCAGTATCACGATACTCGTCCTTGCCGGCAGCCCGTTGGCGGCCACGCAACAACGTCTTGCGTTGCTGGACAACTTCGCGATGCCCTGGTTGCTCGGCGCCTTCGTGCTGGCGCTGTCGCCTCGTCGACGGATGTGGGCGGGCGCCGCTGCGGGAGGCTGCTTCGCGATCGCCGTGCTGACCAAGGAGACTATGCTTCTGTTCGCCCCCGCCCTGATCGTCGCTGTGCTGTCCCACGCAGATCGACGCACGAAGTCATTTACTGTTACAGCGGTCGCGGTCAGCGCAGCGCTGATACTGGTCTTCTATCCGTTGTATGCGCTGCTCAAAGGGGAACTCATCCCCGGCGCCGGCCACGTCAGCCTCGTGGACGCGGTCCGCTTCCAGCTCGTGACCCGAGCCGGCACGGGCTATCCCCTGCAAGGGGACTCGCTGGGACATCATGTGGTCATAAGCTGGCTCACTGCTGACGGCATACTTCCAGCGGCCGGACTTGCCGCGGCATTCGCGCTCATCGCGTTTCCACGACTGCGGTTCGTGGCCGTGGCGGTCCTGTTTCCCACGATCGTTGCTCTTCGCCCCGGGTACCTGCCGCTTGCCTACATCATCGGGTTGCTGCCGTTCCTCGCCCTGGCGGTGGGAGCCGTGCTCGACCAGCTGCTCACCGCCGCCCGCAGTGGTGTGCCGAGAATCAGCAGCGCGGTGATGCGTCTCGGCTCCCGCGCTGTGGCCGGTTTGCTGTTGTGTGCTGCCGCTGTCGCGACCGCCGTCTACGTTGCTCCCCGGTGGATCGATAGCGATATGACAAGCGCGAATCAGCACGGCAACGCTCAGACAATTGCCGCAGAATCATGGATAGCCGACGAACTGCCTCACACAGCACGGATCATCGTCGACAACAGCGTCTGGAGTGATCTCGTCCGCGACGGGTTCAGCGAGGACCTCGGGGTCATTTGGATCTACAAGCTCGATTACGCCACCAATCTTGACCCCTCGGTGCGCCGCGCTCTACCTGATGGTTGGCGAGACTGCGACTACATCTTGGAGACCCCCGTGCTACGAGCCGCTGTGAGCAATACCCCAGGAGGGCTGCCGGAGATTCGAGACGCACTCATCCATAGCCATACCGTCGTCACGTTCGGTGTTGGCGAGGAGAGAGTCGAGCTCAGACAATTGGAGAAGGGAGCAACGCCATGACGCCGTCGTCGGCTCAACCAGAACGAGCTACCGCTTTGCCCGACACGGGCGTATCCGGACCCGCGTTCCCTGAGTTCCGTGTCCGTCGTCGCGGTTATGACCGGTCACAGGTCGAGGACTACATCACTGAGCTACGGCGATTCCTCGCCGACGCGGAGGCCCGAGCGGCGGAGGCCTACGCACTGGTCCATTCGTCGGCCAGGCGACCTCCTGAAGCAGGGAGCCCTCCGCACTCACCAGCGACAGTCCGCTCCAGTCCGGGCTCGGCTGGAGAGGGCTAGCGGTGTCATGTCACATAGCGCACAATGCCAGTCACAGATGCATGCATCGTTAGGGTGAAACTTGTCGTGACGGTGCAGCGGGCACCCGCCCGTCCGACGTCGAACAGACGAGCACGAGCACGGGCGCGCACCCGGGTCCTAGTCGCGGTCGGAGCCACTTGGGCACTAGCGGTCGCTGCGTGCGGCGCACCTGCCCCCGGGCCGAGCCGCACGGAAGCGACGAGCCCCGCCGCGCAACGCGGAGCCGATCAGGCGGCAGTCGACGCCGCCCAGGCTTTCCTGGCCGGCTACGTCGACAGCGACGGCAGGACGGTGCGTCGGGATCAGGGAGGCGACACTGTCAGCGAGGGACAAGGCTATGCGATGTTGCTCGCCGTTGCGATCGGCGATCAACGCACGTTCGACAACGTGTGGTCCTGGACCGCGGCGCATCTATGGCAGCCGTCCGGACTGTTCGCCTATCACTGGGCCGAAGGCGAAGTGAAAGATCCGACGCCGGCCGCCGACGCGGATCTGCAGACGGCGTGGGCCCTCGCCCTTGCCGGCACACGGTTCCACCAGGACTCATACCTGGCCTCCGCGCGAAAGATTGCGGACGCGATAATGGCCGTAGAAGTCGCGCGCCCGCCGGGCTACCCCGTGCTGGCCGCCGGGCCGTGGGCGGTCGAGGCTGCCGGGTCCGCAATAGTGGAACCCGGGTATTGGACCCCGCCCGCCGCCGCCGCCCTCGCCCGCCTCACCGCGGATGACCGCTGGAACCAACTGAACGACGGCGCGATCAAGCTTCTCCACCTACTCGCCGATGGGGGTACCGCTCTGCCTCCCGATTGGGCGCACGCACGGGGCGAGGGTGACGTATCACCGACTTCCGCACCGGACGGCAGCGCGCCGATACAACTCGGACCGGACGGCATGCGCGCGCTCATATGGAGCCTCTGCGCACCCGAGGCCAAGGCAATCGCCGCAGGCTGGTGGCCACTGATCTCCGCCACCGCCAACTCCGCGCCCATCACCCGCAGCCTCAGCGGCGAACCCACCTCCGGCTCAGTGTCCGCCCTCAGTGCCGTCGCGGCCGCAGCTGCCGCCCGCGCGGCTGGAGACACCACCAGCAGCGATCGACTGCTCCGGCGCGCTAACGAGATCGCGGACCAGTACCCGACGTACTACGGATCAGCATGGCTGGCACTCGGCCGGGTTCTGCTGACTACGACGAAGCTGGGGACCTGCTAGCGGCACGCCGAACTGCGGCGTGGCGCGGGTGGCGTCGGTGGCGTCTCAGTCCAGGTAGTCGCGCAGAACCTGCGAACGCGACGGGTGGCGCAGCTTGGACATCGTCTTGGACTCGATCTGGCGGATCCGCTCGCGCGTGACGCCGTAGACCTGCCCGATCTCATCCAGCGTCCGCGGCTGGCCGTCGGTCAGGCCGAAGCGCAGCTTGACCACACCGGCCTCGC
>JAOPVO010000314.1 GCA_025966155.1 Pseudonocardiales bacterium | reverse complement strand
CCCCGGTCCACCGACCCAGGGCCCAGTGCCGTCTCCGCGCGGGCCCGGCGGTCGGATCCGGACTGACCCGCGGGCCCGGATCCGGCGCTTCCACGCCAGCGTCCGCACCTAAAGCAGCCTCGGGTCGCGGCCTGGACCGGCGGCGCAGGTCATCGAGGATCGCGTCCAGATCCACCGACGGCACCCACCCCTTCGTCCGCGCCTCAGTACTCGGATCGGCTTCAGCACTCGGATCGGGCCCGGCACTCCTCTCGGCACTGAGATCAGCCTCGCCACCGGGACTCCACGGCGGGCCCGGCGCCCGCGAGTCCCTGCTCGCCATCAGGTGCAGCAGCCGCTGCGCCGCCTCCGGCTCCGGGCGCCCGCGCGGGCGCCGCTGCCCGCGAGCGCCGAGCCGGGACCGCAGCTGTCCGCTCACCGGCCCGACGCTAGGAGCACGCGGACACCAGGCCGGTTCGCAGGCGTCGCCCTGTGGACAGCGCGCGCCCTGTGGACGACGGAGCGCACCGCGATCGATCACCGAGGCGCCTCAGCACCGGATGGCAGACTGCGGCGGTGCCGAACCGCGTGATCTCATCGCCGCTCGGCACGCGGCTCGCGAGTCTGTGGAGCTCGGACCGTCGCCCGGCGACGATCGGGGGGCTGCTGGCCGCGGCGCTCGCGGTGGCCTATCTCTGCTCGCCGCTGATGGGCGGGGATCTGTCGGCGCAGATGGCGCGCTCGGAGTTCACCCGCGATCACCCCCTCGCACTCGTCGACCTGCGCTGGTTCGGCGGCTCGCTGCCCTTCGGCTACACGCTCTGGACGGCGTTTCTCATGGCCCTGGCCGGGGCCCGCGCCGTCGGAGCGGTGGCGATGGTGATCTCGACGGTGCTGACGGTCCGCCTCCTGCAGCGAGCCGGCGCGCGCCGCCCGATCTGGGGCGCGATCGCGGCCGCGGTCTGCCAGGCCAGCAATCTGGCCGAGGGACGCGTCACCTTCGCCTGCGGCATGGCCTGCGGGCTGGGCGCGCTGCTGGCGCTGCGGCCCGGGCAGGACAACCGGCGCGGGCTATGGATAGCCGGCTCACTCGCGGCGATGGCCGGCGCCGCGAGCCCCGTCGCCGCCATGCTCCTGTGGCTGGTCGCCGGCGCGCTGATCCTGCGCCGCCACCTCGCGCCGGCCCTCGTCATCACCCTCGCGTCGGCCGCGCCGACGGCGATTATGGTCGTCCTCTTCTCCGACGGCGGCCCGCAGCCGTTCAACCCGGTCGACGCCGGCCGGGCCGCGATCGCCAGCCTGCTGGTGGCCGCGCTCATCCCCCGTCGCAATGTGCTGGTGCTCTACGGCGCGCTGCTGGGCTTCGTGATGGTCCTGCTGGCGTTCTGGCTCGACACGCCGGTCGGGGGCAATGCGATGCGCCTGACCCTGCTGTTCGCGGTCCCCACCCTCGTGGCCCTCATCGACCGGGGCACGGTGATCGCCCTCGGCGCCCTCGCGCTGGCCGTCGTCGTGCAGTCCCCCGTCACCCTCGGCACGCTCCAGGGCGCCGGCAAGCCGCAGACGCGGATGCCCTACTACGACCCGATGATCGACGCCGTTCGCGACCAGGGCGCGCTCACCGGCCGGGTCGAGATCCCGGAGCTCAATGGGCACTGGGAGGCCGTGTTCGCGGCCCGCGAGCTGCCGCTGGCCCGGGGGTGGCTGCGGCAGGCCGACACCAAGCTCAACAGCGACCCGTTCTACGGCAACCCCATCAACGACGAGACCTACCGCAGGTGGCTGGACCTCAACGGCGTGCAGTTCGTGGCCGTCGCCAACGCGCGGCTGACGCATACCGGCAATCGCGAGCGCGACTACATCAACGAGGAGCAGCCCGCGTTCCTGGACGATGTGTGGTCCAACGACGACTGGACGCTGTACGAGGTCGAGGACTCCACCGCTGTGGCCGATGCGCCGGCGACGGTCATCCAGCAGACGCCGACCAGCCTCGTGCTCGATGTGCCGGCCGGCGCCGAGGTCACCGTGCGGGTCCGCCCCTTCCGGTGGCTGACGCTCGAGGGGCCCGACGGCGCATGCATCGATCCGGGCGAACGCTGGATCACCGTGCGGGGCGGCGACGGCGGGCGCGTGGTCATCCGCACCGATCAGTGGCCCGGCGGCGACACCGCCCGCTGCTGAATCCCCAGGGAATGCCACAAATCGCTGCTCAGCAACAGTTTTGCGACAATCCCGGGGCGGCGCGTTCAGCTCCGGCGGGAGATCACCACGCCGATGACCCCAGGGCCGACGTGCGCGCCGACCACCGCCCCGATCTCCGACACGTACAGCGCCTGGATCTGTGGCACCTCCGCCCGCAGGCGCGCGGCCACGTCCTCGGCCCGCTCAGGAGCGGCCAGATGGTGGATCGCGATATCGACCGGCCCGTCGCCGGCCTCGGCCGCGGCCAGGGCCACCAGCCGGGTCAGCGCCTTGCTGGTCGTGCGGACCTTCTCCAGCGGCAGGATCCGCCCGTCGCGCATGTGCAGCAGCGGCTTCATCGCCAGCGCCGTCCCGACCAGCGACGACGCCGCGCCGATCCGCCCGCCGCGGCGCAGGTACTCCAGGGTGTCGACGTAGACGAGGGTGCGGGCCCGGTCGGCAGTGGCGACGGCAGCATCCTGCACCTCGCTGGCCGGCGACCCGGCTGCCGCGGCCCGGGCGGCGGCGAGGACCGCGAAGCCCAGCGCCATCCCCGTCGAGCGGGAGTCCACGACCCGCACGACGCCGTAGTCGAAGTCCTGCGCCGCCAGTCGGGCCGAGTCCCACGTGCCCGATAGCTCGGCGGACAGGTGCACCGAGATGATCCGCCGCGCGCCGGCCTTGAGCAGTCGGCGGTAGACCTCGCCGAACTCCGCCGGGGGCGGGCGCGAGGTCGTGACGCTGTGCTTCTCGATCAGCGCCTTGGCGACATCGGCCGGGAAGATGTCCTCGCCCTCGACGCCGGTGCGCGCATCGAGGGTGACGGTCAGCGGGACGACGGTGATGGATAGCTCGCGGGCGAATCCCGGGGGCAGCGCCGACGTCGAATCGGTCACCACCACCACCCGCTGAGCCACGCCACGACCCTAGAGGACGCCGCCGCGGGGCGGTGCCGACGGCCGGAGAGGGTAGGGCGGCCCCGGAGTGGGTACTCCGCTTACGCACGGCTGGGCGGACTCGGTGCATTACGCATGAGGAAGGGTTCAGTCGATGACGCCCGCCGAACAAGACGCACCACTCAAGGCGCAGGTCCTCCGCTTCATTCGACGCAATGTCGACCAGCCGGTCGAAGGCGCCGGCGTCCAGACCGCGACGATCGCGCAGGAGTTCGGCCTCAGCCATGACGACGCCGTCGCGGTCACCGAGGAGCTCATCCACGACCTCCAGATCAACCGCGAGGGCCACGTCTCCGACCCGTTCAGCGCGAAGCTGTTCCCCGCCGACTAGACCCGCCCGTAGGGCTAGACGACGACGTTCACCAAGCGGCCGGGCACCACGATCACGCGGCGCACGGTCTTGGTGCCGATCGCCTCGACGACCTTGGGGTCCGAGGTGGCCAGCGCCTCGAGCTCCTCCGGGCCGATGCCGGCCGGCACGGTCAGCACCGTACGGACCTTGCCGCCGACCTGGACAGGGATATCGATCTCGTCCTCGACCAGCAGCGCCGGGTCGGCCTCGGGGAAGTCGGCCCAGGCCAGGGAGTCGGCGTGGCCCAGCTTGGACCACAGCTCCTCGGCCAGGTGCGGGGCCAGCGGCGCCAGCATCAGCGCCAGCGGCTCGACGATCGCCCGCGGGGCGCCGCCGTCGGGGTACGCCAGGGTCAGCGCGTTGTTCAGCTCGGTCAGCCGGGCGATCGAGGTGTTGAACCGCAGCGTCTCCATGCCGTCGCGGACAGCGGCGATCGTCCGGTGCAGCAACCGCTCCAGGTCCAGCGACGGCGAGTCGTCGGAGATGTGCAGCTCGCCGGTCTGCTCGTCGACGGCGGTGCGCCAGATGCGCTGCAGCAGCCGGAATGAGCCCACGACCGCCTTGGCATCCCACGGGCGCGATTGCTCCAGCGGGCCGGTGAACATCTCGAACAGCCGCAGCGTATCTGCGCCGTAGGCGTCGTACATCTCGTCCGGCGTCACCACGTTCTTGAGCGACTTGCCCATCTTCCCGTACTCGCGATTCACAGCATGCAATTCACCGTCGTCGGAGCTGATGTACCAGCTGCCCTCGCGCTCCACGACATCGGCGGCCTCGACGTACATGCCGCGCTCGTCGGTGTACGCGAACGCCTGCACATAGCCCTGGTTGACCAGGCGGTGGAACGGCTCGGCGCTGGATACGTGGCCCAGGTCGAACAGCACCTTGTGCCAGAACCGCGCGTACAGCAGGTGCAGCACCGCGTGCTCGACGCCGCCGATGTAGAGCCCGACCCCGCCCAGCGGGCGATCGGCGGTGGGGCCCATCCAGTACTTCTCGACCTCGGGGTCGACGAAGCGCTCGCTGTTGGTGGGGTCCAGGTACCGCATCTCGTACCAGCACGAGCCGGCCCACTGCGGCATCGTCGAGGTCTCGCGCCGGTACGGCTTCGGGCCATCGCCCAGGTCCAGTGTGACGTTGACCCAGTCGCCCAGACGGCCCAGCGGCGGCTCTGGCACGGAGTCGGCGTCGTCGGGCGGGAAGGACCGCGGCGCGAACTTATCGGTCTCGGGCAGCTCCAGCGGCAGCATCGAGTCCGGCAGCGCGATCGGCATGTCGTTCTCGTCGTACACGATCGGGAAGGGCTCGCCCCAGTACCGCTGGCGGCTGAACAGCCAGTCCCGCAGGCGGTACGTGGTAGTGGCCTCGCCGGCGCCGCGCTCGACCAGCCACGCCGTCACCGTCGCGATGGCCTGCGCCTTGTCGGCGATGCCGTCCAGGAAGCCGGAGTTGATGCGCGCGCCGTCGCCGGAGTACGCGCCGCCCTCGAAGCCCTCGGGCGGCGACACCGTGCGGATGACGGGCAGGTCGAACTTCTCGGCGAACTCGAAGTCCCGCGGATCCTCGGCGGGCACGGCCATGATCGCCCCGGTGCCGTAGCCCATCAGCACATAGTCGGCGATGAAAATCGGCAGCGCCGCGCCGTTCACGGGATTGGTTGCATAGGCTCCGATGAAGACGCCGGTCTTCTCCTTGCCCTCGGACTGCCGGTCGATGTCGGTCTTCGCCGACGTCGCGGCCCGATAGGACGCAATCGCCTCGGCGGGCGTGGACGCCCCGCCGGTCCATGACTTGGCGGTGCCGGGAGGCCAGGCGCCCGCGACCAGGGTGTCGACCAGCGGATGCTCCGGGGCCAGCACGACGTAGGTCGCGCCGAACAGCGTGTCGGGCCGGGTCGTGAACACCTCGACCTCCGCCGCGCCGGCGGCGAAGCGCACCCGCGCGCCGACGGAGCGCCCGATCCAGTTGCGCTGCATGGCGCGGACCTTGTCCGGCCAGTCGATCTGGTCCAGGTCGTCCAGCAGGCGGTCGGCGTAGGCGGTGATGCGCATAGTCCACTGGGCCAGCGGCTTGCGGAACACGGGGAAGTTGCCGCGGTCACTGCGCCCGTCGGCGGTGACCTCCTCGTTGGCCAGCACGGTGCCCAGCCCGGGGCACCAGTTGACCGGCGCGAACTCGCGGTAGGCCAGGCGATGCGCATCGACGACGGCCCGGCGCGCTATGGAATCCAGCGACGCCCACGGCGCGGACGCGGTGCCAGGCGCAGGCGAGCGCACGCCGGCGTCCAGGTCCTCGATCAGCTCGGCGATCGGGCGCGCCTTGCCCAGATCGGTGTCGTACCAGGAGTTGAAGACCTGCAGGAAGATCCACTGCGTCCACAGGTAGTACTCGACGTCCGTGGTCGAGACCGACCGGCGCGGGTCGTGGCCCAGGCCCATGCGGCGCAGCTGACGGCGATAGGTGGCGATGTTCGCGTTCGTCGTGATGGCCGGGTGCGTGCCGGTCTGCACCGCGTACTGCTCGGCCGGCAGCCCGAAGGCGTCGAAGCCCATGGTGTGCAGGACATTCTCGCCGCGCATCCGCAGGTAGCGGGCCAGGACGTCGGTGCCGATGAAGCCCAGCGGGTGCCCGACATGCAGGCCGGCGCCGGACGGGTACGGGAACATGTCCAGCACGTAGGTGTGCGGGCGGGCGGCCACGGCGTCGAAGCCGGCCGACAGCGGCCCGGTCGGGTTCGGCGCCTCGAAGGTGCCCTGCGCCTCCCACCGGTCCTGCCAGCCCAGCTCGATCTGCAGAGCGAGCGCCGCGGTGTAGCGGTACGGCGGGACATCGGCGGACGCGCTCGGCGAGGTTGGCGCGGGGCTGCTGGACATGCGCCCAGTATCCCGCAGCCGCCGACGGTGATTAGCGGGCGGCGGCGTCCAGGGCCTCGGCGTCGGGGGAATCGGCGGCGTCGTCGCCCTCGGTCGGCAGGTGCGGCACGATGCCGCCCGGCGCGCCGGCATTGTGCGCCCGCATCCGCCACGACACCGACGCGGACTCGTCGGTGCGCTGGAGCTCGCTCCAGTGGCAGTTGGCCAGCGGGCCGAGGATGTGGCGGTCGTGTTCGAGGCCCAGGACGCCCTCGGTGAGCGCGAGCGCGGTCGCGCTGTGGGTGACCAGCACGATCACCGGGACCGACGGCAGCGCGGCGAACAGCTCGGCGGTTCGGATGGTCACCTGCTCGCGGGTCTCCCCGCCGCGCCGGGCCACATTGCGCCCGGCCCGCCACTGGGCGAACTCCTCGGGGAACCGGGCCTCGACCTCGTCGCGGGTCAGCCCCTCCCAGTGCCCGAGCGACCGCTCGCGCAGCCGCGGGTCCAGCGCAGCGGTCAGCCCGGTGGCCGCGGCGAGGGCGGCCGCGGTCGCCGATGCCCGCTGGAGGTCCGAGGTCACGATCAGGTCGGGCGCGAAGGTGGCCAGGAGCGACGCTGCGGCGCTGGCCTGCGCGAGCCCTACCTCGTCCAGCGGCGGGTCGGCCTGCCCCTGGTAGCGGTTCTGGGCGTTCCACGCCGTTCGGCCATGGCGCAGGACGAAGACCCGCGTCGGCCCCGAAGCCGGCACTGCGGTCAGGTCAGTGTGTCGGAGGAGCGGGGCTCGACGCGCGTGTCGGGACGCGGGTCGAACGGGATCACCGGGCAGTCGCGCCAGAGCCGCTCGAGCCCGTAGTACGCGCGCTCCTCGGTGTGCTGGACGTGCACGACGATCTCGGCGAAGTCCAGGAGGACCCAGCGCCCGTCGCGCTGGCCCTCGCGCCGAACGGGCTTGACGCCCTTCTCTCGGAGCTTCAGCTCGACCTCATCGACGATGGCCTCGACCTGCCGCTCGTTGGTGCCCGTGGCGAGCACGAACACGTCGGTGATGGCCAGCCGATCGCTGACGTCGAGCAGGACGATGTCGGAGGCGATCTTGTCCGCCGCGGCGTGGGCCGCGGCAATGGCTAGCTCGCGGGCGAAGTCAGTGGCGGTCACGAGGGGACAGCCTAACCGCCGCTGGAGTAGAGCCGGTGCTTACCGATGTATTGGACGACCCCATCGGGCACCAGATACCAGATCGGGTGCCCGGAGGCGACCCGCTCGCGGCACGCCGTCGAGGAGATCGCCAGCGCCGGGATGTCGACCAGGGTGACGGTGTCCGGGGGCAGATGCCGGTCCGATAGCTCGTATCCCGGGCGCGTGACGCCGATGAAGCGGGCCAGCCCGAATAGCTCGTCCGCCCCCTTCCACGACAGGATCTGGCTCAGCGCATCGGCTCCGGTGATGAAGAACAGCTCCGCGCCGGGGTGCTCGCGCTCGATATCGCGGATCGTGTCGATGGCGTACGTCGGCCCCTCGCGGTCGATATCGACCCGGCTGACGGTGAACTGCGGGTTCGACGCCGTCGCGATGACCGTCATCAGATACCGGTGCTCGGCCGCGCTGACGTCCTCATTGGCCTTCTGCCAGGGCTGGCCGGTGGGCACGAACACGACCTCGTCGAGGTCGAACCGGTCCGCGACCTCGCTGGCCGCCACGAGGTGCCCGTGGTGGATCGGGTCGAAGGTGCCGCCCATGATCCCGACCCGCGCGGTCGGCGCCGACTGCGCTGCCGCTGGCCCCTGCGTCATGGCGATGATCGTAGGGGCCGGTTGCCGTCGTTCCCGAGCACGGCTGGGAACAGCAGCGAGGGCGGCCGGTTGACCCGGCTCCCCCCGCGGTCGTAACGAACGGTAACGGGCGGTTCGGCAGCGAGCCGCGCTCAGCGGATCTGGCCCGTGCCCGTCACGATCCACGTCGTCGAGGTCAGCTCGGGCAGCGCCATGGGGCCCCGGGCGTGCAGCTTCTGGGTCGAGATGCCGATCTCGGCGCCGAACCCGAACTCGCTGCCGTCGACGAACCGGGGCGAGGCATTGACCAGCACCGCGGCGCTGTCCATCCGCGCGATGAAGCGGCGGGACGCCTCCAGATCGCGGGTGATGATGGCCTCGCTGTGCCCGGTGGTCCATTGCCGGATATGGGCGATGGCCTCGTCGATGTCGTCGACCACCTTGGCCGCGATGTCCAGCGAGACGTACTCGACGGCCCAGTCCTCGTCGGTCGCCTCGATGACAGCCGGGTCCGCGGCGCGGAACTGGGCGTCGCCGTGGACGGTGACATCGCGCCGCAGCAGCGCAGCAGTGATGCGCGGGACGAAGTCGTCCGCGACCGCGCGGTGCACCAGGATCGTCTCGACGGCGTTGCAGACGCTGGGCCGCGACACCTTGGCGTTGACGATGATCGCCTCGGCCATGTCCAGGTCCGCGCTCGCGTCGACGTAGATGTGCACATTGCCCACGCCGGTCTCGATGACCGGGACCGAGGCGTTCTGCACGACATGGGCGATCAGCGCCGGGCCGCCGCGCGGGATGACGACGTCGACCAGGCCGCGGGCCTTGAGCAGATGCGTGACGCTGGCCCGGTCGGTGCCGGGCACCAGTTGGATGGAGTCTCGGGGCAGTCCGGCCTTCTCGGCGGCCGCGGCAAGCACATCGACCAGCACCGAGTTGGAGGAGTACGCGCTGGCCGATCCGCGCAGCAGCGCCACATTGCCGCTCTTGATCGCCAGTGCCGCGGTGTCGACGGTGACGTTGGGCCGGGCCTCATAGACGATCGCGACGACACCCAGCGGCACGCGCACCTGCTGGATGTGCAGCCCGTTGGGCCGGACGTAGCCGCGGACGACCTCGCCGACGGGATCGGCCAGCGCGGCGACATCGCGGACGCCCTGCGCCATCGCGGCGACGCGGGCCGGGTTGAGGGCGAGGCGGTCGACCATCGACTCGGACTGGCCGGCGTCGCGGGCAGCGGCGACGTCGAGGGCGTTCGCGGCCAGGATCTCCAGCACGGCATCCTCGACCGCGGCGGCCATAGCCAGCAATGCTTGGTCCTTGATCGCCGTCGACAGCGGCGCCAGGTCGGCGGCGGCGATGCGGGCGCGGGCGGCGACAGCGCGCACGTCCTGCTCGGTGGCGGCGAACTCGCGGCGCTCAGAGACCATGCTGATCAGCGTACGTCCGCGTCATCGGCACATGGTCGATGTTGTCCTCGAGGAAGTTCGGGCCGGAGCGGACGAACCCGAACCGTGCGTACCAGGGCTCGAGCCGGGCCTGCGCGTCGAGCACGACCGTCTCGGCCCGGTCGGCCTCGGCCAGCTTCAGCGCCCGCTCCATGAGCCGGGCGGCCAGGCCGGCGGACCGGGCGCTGGTCGCGGTGGCAACGCGCCCGATGCGAGCCGCGCGCGGGCCATCCCATAGCAGGCGAAGCGTGGCTAGGATCTGGCCGTCGCGGGCGATCCACAGCTGGACGGCCCGCTCCTCGAGGTCCCGGCCATCGATGTCGACGTACGCGCACTCCTGCTCGACGACGAATACCTCGCTGCGCAGCCGCAGGATGTTGTAGAGCGTGGCCGGCGGCAGCGCGAGCGCCGGGGCCTCGTGGACGGCGCCCACCTCAGCGCCGCCCACGTCAGGACTGCTCACGTCAGGACTGCTCACATCATGACTGCTCACATCAGGACTGCTCACATCAGGACCAGGTCGTCGCGGTGCACGACAGCCCGGCGCCGGTCCGGCGGCAGCTCGGGGGTGGAGTGGCCGACGATTGCCGGCAGGTCCTCGGCCGAATAA
>JAOPVO010000129.1 GCA_025966155.1 Pseudonocardiales bacterium | reverse complement strand
CACATTGTCCGGGGACCGGGAGAGGTCCTCCTCGCCCGGGCCGTCCTGGCGGACCCTCTGGGCGTCCGGGACCGTCGCGGTGAGGCGAGTGGCGGCGGACGGGGCGATCGCGTTGGCGGTGACGCCGAAGCGGGCCATGCCCGGTAGTCGCCGCGGAGGTGGAGCTCGATGACGGCGTCCCAGTCCTCGGGCGACAGGTTGCAGATCATCCGGTCGCGCAGGATCCCGGCGACGTTGACGACGATGTCCAGCTTGCCGAACTCGCTGATGGCCGTGGCCACAAGCTCCTCGCCCGTGCCTCGGTGACTCCGCGTCCGGACCGTATCCCCGCGCGGCGGGCTCCGCCAGATCCCAGCCGACCCGAATGCGGACGGCGCAGAATGCCCCCATGGGCGAACTCGCACGGGCGTGGATCACCGCCGTCGCCGGGCTCGGCGGCGATGCATCGCGCGGGCAGCCGTGGGCCGACGACGCTGCTCGGCGGTACGGCGCACCCACTCGCGGATATCACGGGACAGCGCACGTGCTGGCTGTGCTGCGGGAGGTCGCGGCCTTGGCCCCGGCGGCCGGGCTCGGCCCCCTCGAGCGGGCTGGCGTGGACGCGGCCGCGATTGCGCATGACGTCGTCTACGACGGGGTCCCCGGCCAGGATGAGCAGCGCAGTGCCGACTGGGCCAAAGCCGCGCTGCTGGCCGCGGGCGTCGGCGCCCACGCCGCCGATCGAGTGCATGCCCTGGTCATGGCCACCGCCTCGCACGAGGCGCCGGCGGGCGACGACGCGGCGGCGGTGCTGCTGGACGCCGACCTCGCGATCCTCGCCAGCGCCCCCAGCGAGTACGCCGCCTACGTGACGGCGGTGCGGGGGGAATACCGGCACCTGGACGACGCGCAGTGGGCCTCCGGTCGCACCGCTGTGCTCACCTCGCTAGTGGCACGGGACGTCCTCTTCCACACCGCGGCGGGCCGCGCCCGCTGGGATGCCGCCGCCCGCGCCAACCTGCGCGCGGAGGTCGCGGGCCTGGCCGGGGACTGCGCGAAACCCGCAGAACGTGACTGACTGCACTGGCGCGGCGCGCGGCCGAAGACCTCGGCGCACGCTATTTTCCAGTGCCGCGCGGGACCGGACGACCCCGGCTCTGCAAGGTCTGAAGGTGTTGACTACAACACACCCTGGTGTCATCCTTTTCTCACTCATACGCGGGTGACGTCGACCACGACGCCACCCGATGCGCGTATGCGCAGCCCACAAGGCGCCCGCAGGACCTCAGGATGGCTTCCGCACAGGCTTTTCGTCCTGGTTTCGCACCGTTTCCGCACTTGTTCACGCACAGCTACACGTACAGCGCTCCACAGTCTTAAGTTCCGCAGTCGCCATCTTGTTCCGTGGCGATCCTTGTACCCGGCGATTCAGTTGCCCTCGAGAGGAGAACGTGCCCTTCGCAGGACACTGACTCGTAGCGGCGCGCACCTGTACCCAGCGGTACATGATCGCCGCCGAGACACGCAGACGTCCGACGACGGCAGTGGTCGGGCTGGGAAAGTTGCCCTTCGGACCTTCGATTTCGCTAGCGAAGAGGGCGTGTATCACAAGCGCGCTCCACATCCGATCAGCAGCTAAATGCCGACGCCGGCGTCGTCGCGGCACCAGAATCGTGTCCTCACGGTTCGGAATCCGCGAGGCGCCGCCATACCGCGAGGAGGCGGTTTTGGGACCGGACAGCACAACACCTCTACTGCACGTGGAAAACCTTCATGTGCAGTTCAAGACTCTCGCGGGTGAGGTTGAGGCCGTAAGCGGCGTCAGCTTCGACATCCAGACGAACGAGACATTGGCCATCGTCGGCGAGTCGGGCTCTGGCAAGAGCGTGACGGCACTGACGATCATGGGCCTGCTCAACGGCGGCCGGATCACCAGCGGCAAGATCGAGAGCAACGGCCGGGACATGGCCGCGATGAAGGACAAGGAGCTGCGGGCCATCCGCGGCAACGACATCGCGATGATCTTCCAGGACCCGATGACCTCCCTCGATCCCCTGTATTCGATCGGCAATCAGATCGTCGAGTCGATCCGCCTGCACGAGAAGATCTCCAAGAAGCAGGCCAAGGAGCGGGCGATCGCGCTGATCGACCAGGTCGGCATCCCCGATGCCCGCCGGCGCTACGACACGTATCCCCACCAGCTGTCCGGTGGGCAGCGCCAGCGCGTCATGATCGCCATCGCGCTGGCGTGCTCCCCCAAGCTGCTCATCGCCGACGAGCCCACGACCGCCCTCGACGTCACCGTCGAGGCGCAGATCCTTGAGCTCATGCGCGAGCTGCAGCGCGACTTCCAGATGTCGCTGCTGCTGGTCACGCACGACATGGGCGTCGTGGCCGAGATGGCGGACAAGGTCGTCGTGCTCTACGCCGGCCAGGTCGTCGAGAAGGGCACGGCCGCCGAGGTTCTGGCGTCCCCGTCGCACCCGTACACCGAGGCGCTGTTCGAGGCCATCCCCACACCCACATCGGACAAGGCGATCCCGCTGCGCGCTATCCGCGGCGCGGTGCCGAGCCTGCTCAACACCCCGGATGGCTGCCGGTTCAATCCGCGCTGCACCCACGCGTGGGACAAGTGCCGCACCGAGCTGGTCCCGCTGTTCAATCTCAGCGGCGAGCAGGAAAGCCGATGCTGGCTGCGCGACCCGCAGCTGGAGACAACTGCTGCCGCCACTGGCGGTTCCGATCTGTGGGAGGCGAAGGCATGACGGCGGTGTCCACCGAGAAAGACGCAGCCAAGCCGGCCTCGGGTGAGCCGCTGGTCGTCGTGGAGAATCTGGTCAAGCACTTCCCGATCCAGAAGGGCCTGCTCAAGCGGACCGTGGGTCAGGTGCGGGCCGTGGACGGCGTGTCGTTCACGATCAACAAGGGCGAGACGGTTGGCCTGGTCGGGGAATCCGGCTCGGGCAAGTCCACTGTCGCCCGCCTGATCCTGCGGCTGATGAAGCCCACCAGCGGCCGCGTCGACTTCGGCGGCCAGGACATGGCCACGATCGGCACCAAGCAGCTGCGCCCGCTGCGCCAGGACATCCAGATGGTGTTCCAGGACCCGTTCAGCTCGATCAACCCGCGCATGACGATCGCCAACGCGATCAGCGAGCCGCTGGTGACGCACAAGCTGATCACGTCCACCTCGGGACGCCGGGCCCGCGTCGGGGAGCTGCTCGAGCTCGTCGGCCTGTCGCCCAACGACATGGACAAGTACCCCCACCAGTTCTCCGGCGGCCAGGCCCAGCGCATCGGCATCGCCCGCGCGCTGGCCACCAACCCGCAGCTGATCGTGGCCGACGAGGCCGTGAGCTCGCTGGATGTGTCGGTGCAGGCGCAGGTGCTGAACCTGCTGCGCCGGCTCCAGCGCGAGCTGGGCGTCTCGTATTTGTTCATCGGTCACGATCTGAACGTTGTGCGCTACATCTCTGACAAAGTGTGTGTCATGTATATGGGCCAGATCGTCGAGTCCGGACCGGCCGATGACCTGATGTCCAACCCGCAGCACCCGTACACCGAGGCACTGGTTGGCGCGATCGCCAGCGCCGAGTACACGGCGGATCGCGGCCACGGCCGCGTCGTCGCCCGGGGCGAGATCCCCAGCCCCAGCAACCCGCCCAAGGGCTGCCGGTTCCACACCCGCTGCCCGTTCGCCTTCGATCGCTGCAAGGTCGACGAGCCGGCGCTGCTCCAGGTCGGCACCGACCGCCTGGCGGCGTGCCACCTGCGCGAGAAGATGGAGGTCAGCGCGTGATTGGTTACGCCATTCGGCGCCTTTTCTACGGTGCCCTGATCATCTTCCTGGTCACGCTGTTCGTGTTCTTCGCGCTGCGCCTGATCCCGGGGGACCCGGTTCGGGCGGCATTGTCCGACGCCCCTGGCGTCACCGAGGCGCAGATCGCGCAGCGGACGGCGGAGCTGGGCTTGGATAAGCCGGTGCTGTCGCAGCTGTTCTCGTTCCTGGGCAATGCGTTCACCGGGGATCTGGGGAAGTCGTTCTACACCGAGCA
>JAOPVO010000198.1 GCA_025966155.1 Pseudonocardiales bacterium | reverse complement strand
CAGCCACGATGCGGACGCCGCAGCGTAACCGGGGGGCCCGGCGTCAGGCGCGGGGCGTCACCCCTGAGTCTGGCCAGCCCGGCCGACCAGCGGGCCTCGATGTGGCCGAAGTGCCACACGGCCAGCGCGACGGCCCAGCACAGGGCGAAGAGCCCGACGATGTCACGCACGCATCGACCGTGTGCCGACGCTATCGCCAGCGTCTCGCAATAAGGCGGCCGGTGCGAAGGGCCCTGACGTAGGAAGCTGTGTGCGCTTCGCCGATTGGACTCAGCCGAGTCCGAGCTGATCAGCCGATGTCAGCGGCCCGCTCGCCGCCCCGAGCCAGCGGGCGATCCACCTCGCCACTCCGTCGTCGGTGTTGGCGGCGACCACCTCTGACGCGGCGGCCAGCACCTCTGGGGCGGCGTTCGCGACGGCGATCGCGTGGTCGGCCACTGCGAGCATCGGCAGGTCGTTCAGGTTGTCCCCGAAGCAGACAATGCGTTCCGCGCCGATCTGCCGCGCGATCGTCGTCACGGCCGAGGCCTTCGTGGCCTCCATCGCCGTGAGCTCGAGCCAGTGCGCGCCGTCGTAGATGTCGGCGCCGAGCACGGAATGGCAGTGCGCCAGTGTGTCGGCGAGGCCGGCCGCCAGTCGCCTGATGTCGGCCTCCGTGCCGATCAAGGAGATATAGAAGACCTGTGCGGGATCGATCCGCGACCAGTCGGCCAGCGGCTGCAGGCGCGGGTCGCCGGGCCGGGCATCGAGGAACGCCTGGATGTGCGGCGTCGTGGTGGCCGGCCGCCAGCACACCCGGTCCCGGCCGTCGTGCTGGGCGAACAGGATGGGCTGCGGCGTGCCCGGCTCCTGGGTTGCGGCGAGCACCGCCTCAACGACTGCGACCGGCAGCATCCGGTCGCTCGACGTGCGCCCGGTGCGCGGGTCGACGATCACCGCGCCGCCGTACGTCGCGACCGGGAGCGTGAGCGCCAAGCCG
Source organism: Pseudonocardiales bacterium (assembly GCA_025966155.1). Lineage (GTDB taxonomy): Bacteria > Actinomycetota > Actinomycetes > Mycobacteriales > Jatrophihabitantaceae > RYN-150. The sequence goes on along the minus strand of JAOPVO010000198.1, from coordinate 2,252 downwards.
GCCGTGACGACAGAGGCCGAGGTGAATGACCGGGCCGTGGCGTAGGTGAACGACCCGCCGCGCGCGATCAGATCGTTGATCGCCGAGATGGATCGCCCGCTCAGGCTGGCGTCAGGGCGCAGCAGCGTCCCATCGAGATCCGAGACCAGCAGCGTCGATGCGAGGTCCCACGATTGCCCGTGCATGGCGACATCATGCCGCTGGCCCTAGCTGCGCAGGCCCACTGCGTCGACGATTCGCTGCACGAGCACGGAGGTATCGCCGGTCACGGTCGACCCTGGTTCCGAGGATGCGAATCCGAGGTACTCATACGTGGACGAGTCGAATAGCAGGCTGTGCTCCGCGCCGGAGAACGACCAGGACACGGTAGTGGCGTTCCGGTCCGGGAGCTCTGCTGTGGACATCGTCAGCGCGCTCAGCAGCGGCAGGGCCTCGTACAGCGCCGCGCGGGACGCCGGCAGCAGCCAGGTGAACTCGATAAATGACAGGAGCTCCTTGCCCTGCTGGTTCGGCGACGGCGGAACCGGCTGCCCTTGCGCGTTGCGCGGGCCGGCTGCCTCAACGAGGAGCGCGGCCATCGCCCGCGGGTCCGTCGGGGCGCCGGGCCGGTAGGCGGGAATTGGGCTGCACGGCTGCTGGCGCGGCGCCGGGGCATTCCCCTCGACCATGGCGATGCCGTCGCGGCAGCCGGCGATGTGGGTTGTGCCGCGATTGCGGGTCTGCCCATCCTGGGTGCCGTCGATCGACAGCCAGGTTTCGGACGTGGTGCCGATCGCCACGTAGAGGAACTGATCGGCGCGCGGCTCGATCGGCGGGTCGCCCAGCGCGACCGCCGCGGCTTTGCGCAGAAATAGCGTGGCCTGGCTGTTGGCGGCGACGGGGGACTGGGTCGGCCCGGCCGCGGTCGGCAGAACCTGTCCCGGCACCGTATCCGACGATGCTGGATCCGACGGTGCTGGGATGGACGATGCCGTGCTCGGCGATGCGGAGCCGGAGGCCGCTGGAATCGAGATTGAGGGCCGCGCAGGTCGATCGGCGATCGTCGGGACCAGTGCCCCGGACCGGGTCTGGACAACGACGGCCACCACTGCGACGGCGGCGACACCGCGGCCACCGCGGCGAGGCCCCACCGTCCACGCGCGCTGCGCGGCAGTGGCGCGCTGCCTTGGCCGGGCCGCGGCGTCCAACGCGGTGATGCCCGCCATGAGCTCGTCGAGACTTCGCTGCAGAGTCGCCGCGTCGGGATCGATGGTGGAGCCCAGCTCGGTGATCAGCTCGAGGTCATTCATGGCGCAGCAGCTCCTCAAGGGACGCCTCGCCGAGGCCCGCCGCGGCGGACTCGTCCAGGTGGGTTTGCAGGCGGCGGCGGGCGCGGTGCAGCCGGGTGCGGACAGTGGCGGCCGGGACCCCGAGTGCGGCCGATATCTCGACGTTTGACGGCTGGTCCCACGCCACCATCAGCAGAACCTCTCGCGATCGCGGGCGTGCAGCATCACGAGGCCCTCGACCAGCACGGCCCGTGAGCTCCAGGCGGTGACCCGCGCATCAGCCTCGTCAGCATGGCTGGCGTGCGGCAGGTCCGGCGCAATGGCCGACAGCAGGCGCCACCGGCGGGCCTCGTCGCGACGATGCCGAGCCACCACATAGCCGGCTATGCCAGAGAGCCGCGGAAGCGCGGTTGGCAGGCTCCCGCTGTAGCGGGCGCGCTTGCCAAACGCGACCAGGAAGACCTCCGCCGTCAGGTCGTCGGCCGAATCCGAGCCCAGGCGGCGGGCGAGATAGCGGTGCACTGGCGCGCCGTGGCACCGGAAGAGCAGCGCGAATTGCTCGCTGTCCGCCACAGATGCCGTGAGCAGCTCGGCATCGGTCATCTCGGACGCGGCCATCAGCCGTCCTCCTCGAAGCCCTTCATGGCAGATGCTCACATGATCGATCTCACCGTCATGCGCGGCAAGAGCGTTCTTGTTGGAACAGTGCCCCGCTGGGCGAGTCGACTGACTGAAACGACGAAGGCCCGCATCCAGCGATGCGGGCCTACGTAGACGTGCGGGTTGCCTAGCTCGGGTCTCGTGCTTAGTCGAGATAGTCGCGCAGAACCTGCGAACGCGACGGGTGGCGCAGCTTAGACATCGTCTTGGACTCGATCTGGCGGATCCGCTCGCGCGTGACGCCGTAGACCTGCCCGATCTCATCCAGCGTCCGCGGCTGGCCGTCGGTCAGGCCGAAGCGCAGCTTGACCACACCGGCCTCGC
>JAOPVO010000187.1 GCA_025966155.1 Pseudonocardiales bacterium | reverse complement strand
CCATCAGCTGGCGCTTCTCCCGATCGCGATCCCCGCCGCACCCCACGACCACGATGAGCCGCCCGGCCGTCAGCGCGCGCAGGGCCAGCAGCGCCCCCTCGAGCGCCGCGGGCTTGTGGCTGTAGTCCACGATGGCGAGGAACGGCTGGCCGGACTCGACGCGCTCCATCCGGCCCGGTACCTGCGCCTGTGCGACGAAGGCCGCCGCGACCGAAGCATCGGCGCCGAGCGCGTCGATGACCGCCAGCGCCACGACCACATTCGCCACGTTGTACGCCCCGGGGATCCGGCAGCCGGCGCCGAAGGATCCCGCCGGGCCGGAGACGGTGAAGCTGGTCGATCCATCTACGGCGACGACAACGCCAGACGCCGTCCATGTGGCCGGGGGGGTCCCCCGTCGAGTCGAGACTGTGGCCGCCGCCGGGGACGCGGCCGCGAGGCGCTGGCCCCAGTCGTCGTCGATGCAGATGATCTCGCGCGCCGCCCGGCCATCGAAGAGCCGGGCCTTGGCCGCGAAGTACGACTCCATGTCCAGGTGGAAATCCAGGTGGTCGCGGGACAGGTTGGTGAACGCCGCCACCGCGAAGCGCACTCCGGCGACCCGGGCCAGCTCGAGGGCGTGGCTGGACACCTCCATCGCCACCATTCCCGCGCCGCGCTCGCGCATCACCGCGAGCAGCGCATGGAGGTCCGCCGCCTCGGGCGTGGTCAGCGAGCTGGCAATCGGCTCGGACCCGACGAAGGCGCCGACCGTGCCGATGACGCCCGACGGCGCGCCGAGCCCAGCCAGTCCGGAGCGGATCAGGTACGTGACTGTCGTCTTGCCCGACGTGCCGGTGATCCCGGCCACCCCGAGGGCCGCACTGGGGCAGCCGTAGATCTGGTCGGCCAGCGCTCCCACCGCTGCGCGAGGGTCGCCCGTACGCAGCACGGGCAGGGCCGAACCGACGATCCGGGCGCCCGCGACGTCGGTCAGGACAGCCGCCGCTCCGCGCTGCCGGGCCTGGGCGGCGTACTCGGCGCCATGCGCACGCGCCCCGGGGAATGCCGCGAACAGATCGCCCGGCTGGGCGGCCGCGCTGGTGGACGTCGCGCCAGTCACCGTGGTGGCTGGATCGCCACTGATCAGCTCGACCTCGACGCCCGCGGCGCGAGCCAGGCCGACCAGGTCCCCAAGGCTGACGGGATGCGGGGTGCGCGGGCGCACCGGACCCGGGCCAGCTGGGTCGGCTGGGCCGTTCTCGGCGGACGTCACGCCCGCAGAGGCTACCGGCGCGGGCCCCCGAAGGCAGCTATCGGCCCTCACGGTCCCTCTCGGGTTCGCTCCGCTCACGGTGCAGTCAGCGGCTGCTTCGGGCTCAGGGAACCCGACGGCGCGATCTGGTCCCGCTGCAGCAGGTACGTGGAGATGTCCTTGAACAACGGCGTCGCCACCGCGCCGCCGTGCGCGCCGCCCGTGGCCTGGTCGACCATCACGGCGATGACGTACTTGGGGTTGTCGGCCGGCACCATCCCGGTGAATGTCGCCCAGTACTTGCTGTTGCTATAGCAGCCACCGCACTCGGGATCGGGCTGCTGCGCGGTCCCGGACTTGCCCGCCACGCGGTACCCGGGAATCGCGGCCGAGGTGCCGGTGCCGCCGGGCTGGGTGACGGCCTCGAGCATGGTCCGCAGCTGCTTGGCGGTCTCGGCCGAGACCACGCGGACACCCGCGGGCTGCTCGGTCGGCGTCACGATGCCGGTCGGCCCCGTTACCGACGACACGATCCGCGGCTCGACCCGCACGCCGTCGTTGGCGATGGCCTGGTACATCGAGGCCATCTGCAGCACGGTGACGGCCACACCCTGGCCGATCGGCAGGTTGCCGTAGGTCGAGCCTGACCACTCGCTCTGCTCCGGCAGAAGCCCGGCGCTCTCGCCCGGCAGCCCGACGCCGGTGAGCTCGCCCTGGCCGAACAGCTTCGCGTACTTCATGAATGTGTCCGGGCCGATCTGCTCGGCAATCTGCAACGTGCCCACGTTGCTGGACTCGGCGATGACCCCGGTCGCGGTGAAGTTCGTGACGGCGTGGTACCAGGCGTCGTGGACGGTGATGTCGGCGAATCTCATCGAGTACGGCACCGACAGGACCGTCGTGGGGGTGATGGCGCCGGTATCGAGCGCAGCGGCGAAAGTGACCAGCTTGTTGACCGAGCCGGGCTCGAAGACTTGCTGCACGGCCGGGTTCGTCGAGCCGTCGCCGGCCTTGACGCCGTCGACCGAGCCCGAGGAGGCCAGCGCCAGGACCTGCCCAGTAGCTGCATCGAGCACGGCGACCTGGCCGCTGCGTGCGCCTGCGCTAGCGACGGTCGAGTCCAACAGCCTCTGCGCGGTGTACTGCAGATCCTGGGAGATCGTCAGCGCAACCGTCCCGCCGTCCTGCGCGGGTTCCCGGTGGCTCAGGCCGCTGGGGTTGGCGTTGCCGTTGGCATCCAGCTCATAGGACAGCGTGCCGTCCTTGCCGGCCAGGATGTTGTTGTACTGGTACTCGATTCCGGATGACCCCTGGCCGTCGGCGTAGGTCAGCCCGACGACGTCCGCCCCGGTCGACGTCGCCGGGTAGATGCGGGTCGAGCTGGCCTCGGTGAAGATCCCGCTGAGGCCGAGCTCCTCGACCTGCGAGGCCTTCGAGGGCGGCAGCTCCTTGGCCAGCACGGCGTACCGGCCGGTGGCCGACAGGTCCTCGAGGATCTGGCCCGCCGAGACGCCGAGCAGCGGGGCGAGCAGGCCCGCGACCTTGTTGCGGTTCTCGGGCTTGATCAGCGTCGGATCGGTGACGACGTCGCGGGCCGGGGTCGTGTAGGCGATCACGGTGCCATCGCGGTCGACGATCGTGCCGCGCAGCGCATGCAGCGGGACCGTGGCCAACCGCTCCTGCGCCGCGGCCAGGGCGTAGCCGCCGGAGTCGATGCCCTGGAGCTGCACCAGGCGGACCGTCACCACAACCAGGAGCACGCAGATCCCGGCGATGCCCCAGCGCAGGCGGCGTGTGGTGCCGCCGAGCTTCATGACCCGCCGGGGACGCGGCGGGCGCGGGACCCTCGGCGGCTGCGGCGGACGGGACGGCCGGGATGGGCGCTGCGTCTGGGACGGGCGCTGGGTCTGGGACGGGCGCTGGGCCGGGTGCGGCGCCTGGGCCCGCGG
>JAOPVO010000178.1 GCA_025966155.1 Pseudonocardiales bacterium | reverse complement strand
CGGTGCCGGGCCCCTGGGTCAGGCCGCGGGCACGCGGTCCAGGAATCCCAGCACGCTGGTCACCCGGCCCTCGGCAACCTGGGCGACATCGAACCCCGCTACTGGCGCTGCCCCCGCGGGAGCGTCGACCGGCCCGAGCTCCCAGCTGAACCGGACCTGCTGATGGTGCCCGTCCACTGGGCCCGCCAGCCGAAAGGACCAGCCCGGGAATTTCGCATGCACCGCGCCGATGGCCTCGGCGAGCGGCGCGGCGCCGACCACATCCATCATCGGATCGATGTAGCGCGCGTCGGCGGCGAACAGCCGGCCCACGGCCGCGGCGCGCAGCGTCGCGTCCGTCTCGTTCCACGCCGCGATGTACTCCTCGGCGATCGCGGCTGCGGTGGTGGCATCCAGATTCATAGCGTGTGCTCCTTCGGTGATGGGCAGTTGACGCGCTCGATCCTGGGGCGATCGGCGCGGTCCGTCGATTACCTCGCAGGTAATGGACCTGCCGCCGCGCAGCCGCCTAGCGTGGGCCCCGTGACACCAGCGACCCGGCGCGCAGATCACGGAGTCGGCGCACCCGTTGGCGTGCTCCTGCGCGAATGGCGGGACCGACGCCGGCTCAGCCAGCTCGACCTCTCCCTCGCTGCCGGGGTCTCGTCCCGGCACCTGAGCTTCGTGGAGACCGGCCGGTCCCGCCCGACCAGCGGTCTTATCGTTCGCCTGGCCGAGGAGCTGGAGATCCCGCTGCGCGAGCGCAATCGGCTGCTGCTGGCCGCCGGCTTCGCGCCGCGCTATCGGGATCACGACTTCGGCTCGCCCCAGCTGGAATCTATTCGGGCTGCGGTGCGCCAGGTGCTGAGCGCCTACGAGCCATACCCGGCGCTGGCGGTGAACGGCGTCTGGGAGATGGTCGAGGCCAATGCCGGTATCGCGCTGTTCCTCGACGGCTGCGCCGAGTGGCTGCTCGCGCCGCCGGTGAATGTGCTGCGCCTGAGCCTGCACCCCGAGGGCGCCGCGCCGCGGATCGTGAACCTCGCCCAGTGGCGGGACCACGTGCTCGCCCGACTCGAGCGGCAGGTTGTGGTCACGGCCAGCCCGGTCCTCGCCGCGCTGCTGGTCGAGATTCGGGGGTACGGGCCGGTCATGCCCGGTCATGATGACGGCGGCGATGCGGGGCCGGGGGCCGGGAGGCTCGCCGTCCCGCTCCGGCTGCGGCACCCCGCTGGGGAGTTGACGTTCCTCAGCATCACCAGCGTCTTCGGAGCGCCGATGGACATTGCTCTCGATGAGTTGGCTATCGAATCGTTCCTGCCCGCAGATGAGCACACGGCCCGCGTTCTGCAGGCCGGCGCGCCGGTCGCCTCGCCTGGCCCGTCAGGTAAGCGCGGCGGCGCCTAGCCGAAGATCAGCGGCGGGTTCGCGAGCGCGCCCGCCGACGTGACGACCTGCACGCCGACGACAACGGTCTGCCCGGCGTCCAGCACCGTGGTCCAGTCCGAGCTCGCGCACGAGACAATGCCCGCGGGCAATGCTGCACGTCAGGCCCCACCATCCGGCGATCGAGGTCGCCGCGGCATCGGGCCACGACACCGTCCATCCGGTGCGCGCGGAGCCCGACTTCACCGTCAACTGGGCGATATGGCCCAGGGCCCACGTCGAGGGGACAGTCCACACCCCGAACAGCCCGCCGCCCACCGGCGGGACCCCCGGTGGCGTCGCAGGCCCTGGCGCTGGTGCGGTCCGCTGCGGCGGCCGGTGTCGGTGTTGCCGGTGTCGTGTGTGTCCGGGTGCACGACTACCCGGCGTCGGTCGTCGCGAAGGCGTGGCTCACCGCCGCCGACTATCCGGCGGACCTCCGGCGCGCCACCCGAAGGCGTCGCACTGCCCGGTGCCTCGGCCGATCCCGCGGCCGAGGACAGCGCGCCGCTCCAGAGCCGCATCTGCGCTCCGGTTCCCACCATTCGTGACGGCGCCCTTCTGTGGCGAGCCGGCCTGACGCGCACCGGGTGAGTCTGCGGTGAGACCCGTTTGGGACAAAGAGCAGCCCCGGTTCGCCGAGCACGACCGCCACCGCGTGATCAGGTACGTTCAGCCCGTGACTGGCCCGGCCGCTGACAAGGCGCCCGAGGCAGCACCGCCAATGGAGCTGGTCGTCACCGACCGCATCGTCACCATCCCCAATCTGCTCAGTGTGCTGCGCCTGCTCGGCGTGCCCCTGTTCCTCTGGCTGCTGCTGGGCCCGAAGGCCGACCTGCTGGCTCTCGTCGTCCTCATGCTGAGCGGCTTCTCGGACTGGGCCGACGGCGTGCTCGCGCGCAAGCTGAACCAGATGAGCACCCTCGGGGCTTTGCTGGATCCGCTCGCCGATCGGCTCTACATCATGGCGACGCTGGTGGGCCTGGTCGTGCGCGGCATCCTGCCGTGGCCCATCGCCGCCATCATCATCGGCCGCGATGTGGCTCTGAGCGTCACATTGCCGATCCTGCGCCGCCACGGGTACGGCCCGCTGCCGGTCCACTACCTGGGCAAGGCCGCGACCTTCAACCTGCTCTACGCCTTCCCGCTGCTGCTGCTGGCCGCCGGCGACAGCACCGTGGCCCGGATCGCGGCGCCGTTCGCCTGGGCATTCACGCTCTGGGGAACCGCGCTGTACCTGTGGGCCGGGGCGCTCTACGTGGTCCAGACCGGCCAGCTGGTCCGCGCCGACAACGCGGCGACGGCCGACTCCGCCGCGCGGGCCAGGACATGACGGGCCCGGTGCGGGGCGCCGCGCCCGATCTGCTGATGGCCCTCATCCGGGATCCGCTGGACCCGGGCTACGCCGCGGCGGCGGCGCGCCGCGGTCCAGGAGGATCCGAGGATCGCGCCCACCGGCTGCTGGGCGCAGCGGGCGCATTCGTCATCGGCATCGTGCTGGTCGTCGCCTACTCCCACGAGCACCGCGGCGCGCCCAGGCGGGCGGCGCTGCACGCCGAGCTGGTCGGCCAGGTGCAGCACGCCGAGGGCGTAAACGACGATCTCGAGGCCAACGCGCAGGCCCTCGCCGATCAGGTGCGCAAGGCGCGCGACGCCGCCAACCCGGCCGGTCCCGATGCCGCTGCAGCGCTGGCCGACCTCGAGATCACCGCCGGCGCGCTCGCGGTGTCCGGGCCGGGCCTATCGGTCACGCTCGCCGATTCCAGCACCCCGCACGACGATCCGACCGGCGGCGGGCGCAGCGGGGTGCCCGGGGCGTACCCGACCGGCATCATCGGCGACCGGGAGCTCCGCTCGGTGGTCAACACGCTCTGGGCCGGCGGGGCGGAGGCGATTGCCATCAACGGCGTCCGGCTGACGGTGACGTCGGCCATCCGATTCGCAGGGGAAGTGGTGTTGGTCGACTTCCGGCCGATCACGTCCCCGTATCGTGTCGAGGCTGTGGGGGATTCGGAGGCATTGGCAGTGACGTTCGCCGATTCGGCGGTGGCCTCGGCGCTGCGCACCCTCGATGCGGTGGGCCAGCTGGACTTCGGCTTCCGCAGCGAGCGCAAGCTGGCGCTGCCCGGCGCGGCCGTCGGCGCCCCTCTCTACGCGCAGCGCCTGAGCCCCGACCATCCCGCCAGCCCCGCACCGACCAGCCCCGTACCGACTAGTGCTGCACCCACTAGTGCTGCACAGACCAGCCCCGCACCGAGCGGGAGCCCGTCATGATCGGCGCCCTCGCCCTGCTGCTGGGCATCATCGTCGGCGTCCTCCTCGACCCGACCGTGCCGACCTGGGCCGAGCCGTATCTGCCGATCGCCGTGGTCGCCGCGCTGGACGCGGTATTCGGCGGCGTGCGGGCCCAGCTCGACGGCATCTTCGTTGCCAAGGTGTTCGTCGTGTCGTTCGTGTCGAATGTGCTCATCGCGGCGCTCATCGTGTTCCTCGGCGACAAGCTGGGCGCCGGCGGCCAGCTGTCGACCGCGGTGGTGGTTGTGCTCGGGATCCGCATCTTCGGCAATGCCGCCGCCATCCGACGACACGTCTTCAAGGCCTGACCATGGATCACGCACTGAGCACCCCCGACGAGCCCGTCGACGACACCGAGCCCGTGGACGAGACCGAGCCCGCGGACAACATCGAGCCCGCGGATCACGCGGAGCCCGTGGACGACCCCGGGCCTCTCGCGGCGAAGCCGGAGCCGCACCACGGCCGGCACGAGGCGCCGTCCCACCATCGGGTCTCCAGCGCGCTCATCGGGGCGCTGCTGGCGCTGCTCGGATTCGCCTTGGCGATCCAGCTGCGCACCTCCGATCAGGACGGCTTCGTCGGGGCCCGCCAGGAGGACCTCGTGCGCATCCTGGACGACCAGAACAACCGCCAGGACCGGCTGCGCGATCAAATCGCGGACCTCGAGGACGCCCAGCGCCGGCTGGAGGGCGGCGCAGACGCGACCGCTGCCGGCGCCGAGGCCAGCCAGCGCGCCGACGCCCTCGAGGTGCTGACGGGCACGGCCCCGGCGGTGGGGCCCGGCATCAACGCGACCATCGCCGACCCGTTGTCGGGCCTGCATGCCGAGGATCTGCTCGATGTCATTGCCGAGCTCCGGGGAGCCGGTGCCGAGGCGATTCAGATCGGCGATGTGCGGGTCGGGGTCACCACGTCATTCCAGGACACCGTCGACGGCGCGGTCGCTGCCGACGGCATCCGGCTGAGCCGGCCCTACGTCGTCCTCGCTATCGGCGACGCGGCGACCCTGGATACCGCGCTGAAGATTCCCGGCGGCGTCGGTGCGACGGCGCGGGCGGCGGGCGGTTCGCTGGCCATCGTGGAGCAGCAGCGGGTCGAGATCACCGCCGTCCGAACCCCCGTGCCCCCGAAGTACGCGTCGCCTGCGCCCAGCTGACCGGCGTTAAGCTGCGGCATCCCTGCGTCGCCAGTAGGCCGCGTGCGCAGGCTCCGATGTCGAGAAAGGCAGGGCCGTCTGTGTCCAACATCCCCGAGCAGCTGCGCTACACAAGCGAGCACGAGTGGATCCAGCGGCTCGACACCGCGCCCGCTGGGCCCGGAGCCGCAGTAGTGCGCGTGGGTATCACCGACCACGCTCAAGACGCGCTCGGGGACATCGTCTACGTCGCGCTGCCCGAGGTGGGTGCGGCCGTCGCCGCCGGCGATTCCCTCGGCGAGGTCGAGTCGACCAAGAGCGTCTCGGAGATTTTCGCGCCCCTGGCCGGTGTAGTGGTCGCCCGGAACAACGTGCTGGACGGCTCCCCGGAGCTGCTGAACAGCGATCCCTACGGCGCGGGGTGGTTCGTCGAGATCGAGATCGCGGATCCGGCTCAGCTCGAGGGCCTGCTCAGCGCCGAGGCCTACGCGGAGATCTCCGGCGGCTAGGGATCGGCCCGCACTCGAGGGATCGGGCCTCACCCTGAACCTCGGCTTTACCCAGGGCGACCACACCGATGTGCCGCAGCTAGGCTTCACCGACCAGTCGGCGAGGGAAGCCATAACTCGCAAGCGACACCGACCCTTTGAGCGGGCAGACGGAAGGACGGGCGCGTGTTCTGCACCTCCTGCGGTACCGAGAATCCTCCGACCGGGCGGTTCTGCACGCATTGCGGCGCGGCGCTCCCACTGCCCGCCGGTGCGGGGCCGGCTCCCGTGCCGATCGATGCGACGGGCGTGTTCTCCACAGCGGTGCTGGACGACACCGACACCGACTTCTCCCCGGCCGCCCATCAGGGCGAGATCGATGCGCTGGCGCCGGGCTCGGCGCTGCTGGTTGTCCGCCGCGGCCCGAACGCCGGGAGCCGATTCCTGCTCGACCGCGATGTCACCACGGCGGGTCGCCATCCCGACAGCGACATCTTCCTCGATGATGTGACGGTGTCCCGTCGACATGTCGAATTCCGCCGTGACTCCTCCAGTGGATCCAGCGGCTTCGCCGTGCACGATGTCGGCAGCCTCAACGGCACGTACGTGAACCGCGAGCGGATCGACAGCAGCCCCCTCGCCGGCGGCGATGAGGTTCAGATCGGCAAGTTCCGCCTCGTCTACCTGGCGCCCGCCGGGCAGTCGGCCCCGGGCTCGGCTCCGGGCGTCGGGGCGGCCTCGTGACCGCCGCTCGTGCGACTGCGTCCCGCGCCGGGGCCGGCCTGCTGTCCATCGGCGAGGTGCTCTCCGCGCTGCGCTCGGACTTCCCCGACATCACGATCAGCAAGATCAGGTTCCTCGAGACCGAGGGTCTCGTGACCCCCGAGCGGACGTCGGCGGGGTACCGCAAGTTCGCCCCGCAGGACGTCGCCCGCCTCCGCTTTGTCCTCAGCCAGCAGAGAGATCACTACCTGCCGCTTCGGGTCATCAAGGACCAGCTCGACGATCTCGACCGTGGCCTGCTGCCGTCGGCGGCCGGATCGAGCGTGCCCGCGCGGCTAGCCGTCATCGACAACGCCCCGACCGCCGAGCATTTCACGTTGGCGCCGGCGGCCCTTCGCCTGACCCGCGAGGAGCTGCGCAATGCCGCGGGCCTCTCAGACGCCCAGGTGAGCGAGCTCGTGCAGTACGGCCTCCTGGTCGCCCGTGCGGACGGCCATTTCGATGACGACGCGCTGGCCACAGCCCAGGTCATCGCCCAGCTCGGCTCCTTCGGCTTGGAGGGGCGGCACCTGCGGGCCTTCCGCAACGCCGCCGATCGAGAGATCGGGCTGTTCTCGCAGGTGGTGGATCCGCTCCGGCGCCAGCGCGGCGCCGACGCCCGGGCCCGGGCCGACGAGACGGTGCGCGAGCTCGCCGCGCTCTCGGTCCGATTGCACGCGGCATTGGTCCAGACCGGGCTTCGCGACAGCGGGACCTGACCGGCGCACACTGGACGGCAACCATCACTGCTGCATCCCTGCGGCACGTGCGCGAGCGACTGGCCCCGGCGCGATCCGTCGGCGAGAGGAGCGGGCATGAATGAGCTTCGAGTCGTCGGGGTGCGGGTCGAGATGCCCGCGAATCAGCCGATCGTGCTGCTTAAGGAAGCCGAGGGCACTCGCTACCTGCCAATCTGGATCGGGGCCGTCGAGGCCTCGGCGATCGCATTCCAGCAGCAGGGCGTGACGTCGGCCCGCCCGCTCACCCATGATCTGCTCAAGGACGTGCTCGGCGCACTTGATGTCCAGCTGGAGTCCGTTCGCATCACCGAGCTGCGCGACGGCGTGTTCTTCGCCGAGCTCGTCTTGCCCGGCGGTGTGACGGTCAGCGCGCGCCCGTCGGATGCGATCGCCTTGGCGCTTCGGATGGGCGTGACGATCTACGGGGCCGAGTCAGTGCTGTCAGAGGCCGGTGTGGCGATGCCCGACGGCCAGGAAGCCGCGCCCGAGGACGACGAGGACGCTGCGGACCTCGACCCGGCGGAGCAGGAGACGCAGCTCGAGCAGTTCCGGGAGTTCCTGGACACGATCTCCCCAGACGACTTCGCGGCCGGCTCGTGACCGGCTCCGCGGCCGAATGAAGCGTCAACCTGAAGTCGAGGGTGAGATGCTTTGCCTGTCGCCCGCGCGTCGCGTTGACCCTTGGCGGAACGAGCAATACCTTCGATGACAGGTCGGGCCCGTCTTTCGCGGTGCGGGCGGCGAACGGCTCGACCTGATCATGGCAGACGCCGACTGGCGCTGTCGCACCTTCTTCGAGGAGTGCCCTGTGGCTGAGCAGCCGGTAGCGCCGCCGTCGTCGACGGAACGTGCGCCCCAGGGCCAGGCCGCGCAGGGGATGCTGTTCGCGGACCCGCGCGGCAACTTCGATGATGAGGTCGGCTACCGCGGCCCCACCGCCTACGCCGCGGCCGGCATCACCTACCGCCAGCTGGACTACTGGGCCCGCACCGGCCTGGTCGCGCCCTCGGTGCGCAGCGCCTCGGGATCCGGATCGCAGCGGCTGTATTCGTTCAAGGACATCCTGGTTCTCAAGATCGTCAAGCGGCTGCTCGATGCCGGGGTCTCGCTGCAGAATGTGCGCGTTGCCGTGGAGCATCTGCGCTTGCGCGGCGTCGAGGACCTGGCCGAGGTCACGCTGTTCTCCGACGGCGTCACCGTGTACGAGTGCACTTCCGCCGAAGAGGTAGTCGACCTGCTGCGCGGCGGGCAGGGCGTGTTCGGCATCGCCGTCAGCGGCGCGCTCCGCGAGCTGACCGGATCGCTGGCGCAGCTTCCATCGGAGCGCGCGGCCCCCGTGGCCACAGAACTCGGCAGTGCCGGCGGCGGCGCCGACACCGCGCAGGACGAGCTGTCCGCCCGACGGGCCCGCCGCAGCGCCAGCGCCTGAACACTCAGGTGCGGCCGAGCTTCTCCTGGATCTCGCGCATGGTCGCCTCGGACCGAGCATTGCGCGGCACCCATTCGGCCAGCTGCGCCGGGAACCCGGCGCCCAGCGCAACCTCGATGACATCGGGGTCGTCGTCGATGAAGGTGGCGATCCCGCCCTCGGCGGCGGCGTGGATCGCCTTGAGGCGGTCGAGCTTGTAGAACCGCGCGGGGCGGTAGTCATGGTGCGGGCGCATATTGAGCGACGCATAAGGCAGCCCGGCGTCCTCGAGCCACCGCGCGGTGGTGCGCCGGAGCCACTCCGGGCGCCCGGTCAGCCAGACAATGTCGTGCAGCTGTGCCATCTCGTGCACCAGGGCTGCGCCGACGTCGAGCACTGGATCCTCATCGGCAGTGTCGAAGAAGGAGTCCCAGTCCTTCCATCGGCCTTCCACGTGATGCACCCGGTGGCGGACGTCGGCCACCACTCCGTCGATATCGAACACGGCCACCGTCACGCGCGGCAGCCTAACGGGCTAGATGAGCTGACCGGAGAACACCCGCTCGCGCGTCCAAGCCCCGGACGGCTCCTGCGCCAGCGACCACAGCGCCTCGGCCACCCGATCGGGGTCGAAGGCGGTGCCGACGCGGGGCTCGGAGTTCAGCGTGAGCATCGCCAGGTGCAGCCCGTCGCGCTCGTGGTCACGGGCCGCGGCGAGTACGAGCGCCCGCAGCGCGGCCTTGGCGGCGGCGTCGGCGACCTCATGCGGGCGCGGGTCCAGCGCGCGGGCGCTGCCAGTGAACAGCAGCGCCCCGGTGCCGCGCTCGCACATGCCCGGGAGCAGAGCCTGCAAGGCAGTCAGCGATCCGAGCACGCTGACGCTCATCGCCCGGGTCACCGCATCCGGGGCGATCGTCAGAGCGCGGCCGACCACGCGATCGACGGCGTTGAAGAGCACCACGCTCGGGGTCCCCCCAGTCACCACCAGCTTGGCGATGGCATCGCGCAAGGCGTCGGCATCGGTCACATCGGCCGCGGCGAACTGCGAGTCGATTCCGGCATCGCCCAGACTCTCGTGATGCACCGCGAGGTGGCTCGAGGAACGGGCGATCATGCCGATCCGGTAGCCCCCGCGGCCGAACCGTCGTGCGGCGGCCAGGCCGAGTCGGGGGCCCATCCCGATGATGAGCAGGTGCGGGGCGGCAGGCATATGCGGACTCCGGTCTGACGGCGATGGCAGCGGGAGTGCCGATCGAGCCGGTGATGCACCTGGCTCGGGACGACGTGATTCAGTGCGCGAGAGCGATTTGTCATGTGCGAATACCCAGAGATCGCCGGGCTCAATCCGCGCGCAGCGGGGTAATGGACGGACTGTGCCGACCGAAACCGTCCGCCTGCGCCGAAGCCGGCCCGATACGGCCGGTGTGCAGCGCCGGCGAGCGGGCCGTGGCTTCCGCTACATCGATTGCGATGGCTTGCCGGTCCGAGACCAGGCGACGCTGGAGCGGATCGCCGCGCTCGCGATCCCGCCGGCGTGGCGGGACGTGTGGATCTGCCCGGCGCCGAATGGGCACATCCAGGCCCTGGGCACCGACGCCGCGGGCCGACGCCAGTATCTGTACCACGAGCGCTGGCGCGTCCGCCGGGATCGGCAGAAGTTCGATCGCATGCTCACCTTCGGCGCAAAGCTTCCGTCTGTTCGCCGCAAGTGGCGCGCGCAGGTATCGGCCGATGGGCTCGACGCCCCGCGGGTGCTGGCCGCCACCGGCCTGCTCCTGGACCGCGGGCTGTTCCGCGTCGGCGGCGAGCGGTACGCCCTCGACAACGGGTCCTATGGATTGGCCACCCTCGAGCGACGGCACGCGCGGGTGCGCGGGCGGCAGGAGGTGCAGTTCGACTACATCGCCAAATCGGGCGTGCACCGCGTGGAGTCGGTGGCTGATGCCGGCATCGCCGCCGTGGTTGCCGAACTGAAGCGGCGGCGCGACCCCGAGCCGACCCTGTTCGCCTACCGCACCGCGGCCGGCTGGGCCCATGTGCGCAGCGATCAGATCAACCAGCATCTGCGCGAGTCGTTCGCGCTGGAGATCAGCGCCAAGGACTTCCGGACGTGGCACGCGACCGTGCTGATGGCGGCCCAGTTGGCGGCCGCGCCGGAGGCCCCCAGCCAGCGCGGCCGGGACCGGGTCGTGACCGCGGCCGTCAAGGTCGTGGCCGAGGCGCTGGGCAACACGCCGACGGTGTGCCGGGCCTCGTATATCGATCCGCGGGTGATCGATCACTTCAACCGCGGCTCGGTGATCGCGCTGCCGTACCGCGGCGGGTCGCGACCGGAGCCCGGCCTGGACGCCCACGCCGACACCGCCCTCCAGCAGCGGATCGAGCGGGCCGTGCTGGAACTGCTCGGCTGAAACGTAAGCGCAGCGCGTATCGTGCAGTACTCGTGCGCTTCCTCACCGATACACCGCGGCCCTACGAGCTGACCTATGACGACGTGTTCATGGTCCCGAGCCACTCGTCGGTCAACTCCCGCTTCGATGTGGATCTGTCCGCATCGGACGGCACCGGGGCCACAATCCCCTTGATCGTGGCCAATATGACGGCCGTCGCCGGCCGCCGGATGGCCGAGACCGTGGCTCGTCGCGGCGCCGTAGCGATCCTCCCGCAGGACATCCCGCTCGAGGTGCTGGGCTCGGCGATCAACCGGGTGAAGCGCAGCCATGCGGTGTACGACACGCCGATCACGCTCGGCCCGGAGTCCACCGTCGGCGAGGCGATGGCGCTGCTGCCCAAGCGCGCGCACAACGCCCTGGTCGTGGTGTCCGACGGCGCGCCGGTCGGTGTCGTCACCGACGCCGATTGCGCCCGGGTCGACCGGTTCACCCAGTTGCGCGATGTGATGAGCACCGACCTGCTCAGCCTCCCGGCGGGCATCGACCCGCAGCACGCCTTCAACCTGCTGTCCGATGCCAACCGCCGCATCGCGCCGGTCATCGACGCCGATGGGCAGCTGGTCGGCGTCCTGACGCGGGTCGGGGCGCTCCGGGCCACCCTGTACGCCCCGGCCCTCGACGCTTTCGGGCGCCTGCGGGTCGGCGCGGCCATCGGCGTGAACGGCGACGTCGAGGCCAAGGCCAAGGCGCTGCTCGAGGCCGAGGTCGACATGATCGTGATCGACACCGCGCACGGCCACCAGAAGCGGATGCTCGAGGCGCTGTCGGCCGTGCGCGCGCTGGACCCGGGCGTGCCCGTGGTCGCCGGCAATGTGGTGTCGGCCGACGGGGTGCGCGATCTGGTCAACGCCGGGGCCGACATCATCAAGGTCGGCGTCGGGCCGGGCGCGATGTGCACTACCCGGATGATGACCGGCGTCGGACGGCCGCAGTTCTCCGCGGTGCTCGAATGCGCCGCCGCGGCGAAGGACATGGGCGCCTATGTATGGGCCGATGGCGGCGTGCGGCACCCGCGCGATGTCGCGCTGGCGCTGGCCGCAGGCGCCTCGGCGGTCATGATCGGGTCCTGGTTCGCCGGAACCCACGAGTCGCCCGGCGACCTGCACACCGACGCCGACGGCCGCTCGTACAAGGAGAGCTTCGGGATGGCCTCGGCCCGCGCAGTCGCGCACCGCACCGCTTCGGATTCCGCCTTCGAACGGGCCCGGAAGGCGCTGTTCGAGGAGGGGATCTCGACCGGTCGGATGTACCTGGACCCGCAGCGCCCCGGCGTGGAGGACCTCCTGGACGCCATCGTCGCGGGTGTGCGGTCGTCCTGCACCTATGCCGGCGCGGCGTCGCTGGAGGAGTTCGCCGACCGTGCGGTCGTGGGCCTGCAGAGCGCGTCCGGGTACGCCGAGGGCCGGCCGCTGCACTCCAGCTGGTAGCGCGTCAGCCCTCGTGGTCGCCGAACAGCCGGGCGAAGCTGACCTCGTGGCCATCGGGGTCGCTGATGTGGAAGTACCGCTCGCCCCACGGCGCGTCCTCGGGAGCGGTCGTGGGGGCGTAGCCGGCGGCGACGGCCGCGGCGTGCTGCCCGTCGACATCGGAGACGTGGAAGATGGAGCGGCCCCAGGTCGATGCGCCTGGGACGCCGTCGCCGGTCGCCGATAGCTGCAGGTTGAGGAACCCCGCACCCGCTCGGTAGCTGGTGAACTCCGCGTCCTTGCCGCCGTAGACGAGGACAAAGCCCATCGCGTCGTAGAAGCGCACCGACTCGGCCATATCGGCCACGACGATGGTGACGGCGGACAGGGACTCGATGACAACCGGGGCGCTCATCGTTCCTCCACGTTCATGGGCTCGCGCCCGATGGGCTGCGTCGGGGTCGGCAGCAGGGGGGTCCTCGACTTGAGCCCAAGCGTCACGGGCGCATCCGCGTCGACGTCGACCGTCTCGCCATCGACCAGCAGGGTGATGAGGGCGTCCGGGCCATCGTGAACGGACAGCGTGACGCTGTCATGGGTGACCTCCGCGCGCAGGCGCACGCCCTGCCATCGCACCGAGAAGCACATCCGCTCCAGCGCGGCCGGCAGTGCGGGGCGCAGGCTGAGCATCGAGCCACTCTGGCGCAGGCCGCCGAACCCCTCGACCAGCGCGATCCACGCGCCGCCGAGCGAGGCCATGTGCAGGCCGTCGCTCGTGTTGTGATGCAGATCGAGCAGGTCGATCAGCGCCGCCTCCTGCGCGTAGCGGTAGGCCAGATCCAGATGGCCGACCTCGGCCGCCATTACGGCCTGCGTGCACGCCGACAGCGACGAGTCGCGCACAGTGATGCGCTCGTAGTAGTCGACGTTGCGGGCCTTCTGCTCGTCGGTGAACGCCTCGCCGAACCAATGCATAGCCAGCACAAGATCCGCCTGCTTGACGACCTGTTTGCGATACAGGTCGAAGTACGGGGCGTTCAGCAGCAGCGGATACCGGTCCTGCCAGGCCTCGAAGTCCCAGACCTCGTGGCCGGTGAACTTCGCCGACTGGGGGTGCACGCCCAGGCGATCGTCCCACTCGATATGCACCGCATCGGCGCAGAGGTCCCAAAGACCGATTTCCTGCTCGCCGACCCCTAGGCGCGCCGCAGTGGCCGGCCGCAGCCGCGAGAGCCGCGCTGCCGCCCGTAGGTTCCGGGCCGCGGCGAGGTTGGTGAAGACGTTGTCGTCGACGATTGCGCTGTACTCGTCGGGGCCGGTGACGCCATCGACGTGCCAGTGGGCATCGGGCCCGAAGTGGCCCAGCGTCGCCCACAGGCGGGCGGTCTCGATAAGCAGCTCGAGGCCGACGTCGTCGAGGAACTCGACATCGCCCTGCGCAGTGAACAGCCGCTCGACGGCGAGGGCGACATCGGCGTTGATGTGGAACGCGGCGGTGCCGGCCGGCCAGTACGCCGAGCACTCCTGCCCGCGGATCGTGCGCCACGGGAAGGCCGCGCCACCGAGCCCCAGCTCGGTGGCGCGGGCCTTGGCCAGGTCGAGCGTGCTGTGCCGCCAGCGCAGGGCATCGGCAGCGGCGTGCGGCATCGTGTAGGTCAGGGGCGGCAGCACGAAGCCCTCGGTATCCCAGAAGGTGTGGCCGTCGTAGCCGGGGCCGGTGAGGCCCTTGGACGGGATCGCGCGGCCCTCGGCGCGGATGCCGGCCTGCATCACATGGAACAGCGCGAACCGGATGGCCTGCTGGAGCTCGTCGTTGCCGGTGATCTCGACATCGGCGGCGTCCCAGAAGTCGTCCAGAGTGGTCCGCTGCTGCTCCACAAGCCCGTCCCAGCCCAGGAACTTGGCTGCATCGAGAGCGGCGGCGACCTGGTCGCGGATGGCCGTATGCGAGCGCAGCGCCGACCAGCCGTAGCCGACGTACTTGATCAGCCGCAGCGACTCCCCGGGCTGGAGCTCGCAGATGATGGTGGTGCGGGCCCATTCCTCGCGGGCGTCGACGTCGATCTCGTGCCTCGACGTTGCCTCGACGACATGCGCCATGCCGGTGGCCAGCATGAGCTGGCTCTGCTTGGTTCGGTGCACCAGGACCACGCCGTGCCCGTCGACATCGTGCGAGACGGGCTCCAGCGGGCTGGCCAGAGCCGCGGCCTTGCGGGGGTCGCGGGTGAGGACGGGTTGGGCCTCGTTCGCGACGAGCTCGGATTGCAGAACGATGCGCACAGGCTGATCGACGGCCTCGACGATGTACTCGATCGCCGCGATGGAGCGCTGGGTGAACGAGACCAGGCGATTGGATCGGACCCGGACCTGCTTGCCCGCGGGGGACACCCAGTCGGCCTCGCGGTTCAGGAGGCCGGTGCGCAGGTCCAGCGTCCGGACGTGCGAGAGCAGCTTGCCGTAGCGCAGGTCGAAGGGGGAGTCGTCGACCATCAGGCGGATCAGCTTGCCGTTGGTCACATCCACGACCGTCTGGCCCGTCTCCGGGAATCCATAGCCTGCTTCGGCATAGGGGAGGGGCCGCTCCTCGAAGAAGGAATTGAGGTATGTGCCGGGGATGCCGAACGGCTCGCCCTCATCGAGATTGGCCCGAAGGCCGATGTGGCCATTCGACAGCGCGAATAGCGACTCGGTGCGCGCCAGCTCGCTGAGATCGAGTTCGGTCTCGACGATGCTCCAGGGGTGGATCGGGAAGCGGCCGCGATCGCTCATGCCGACCGGCTCTCGTCCGCGCGCGGCACGGAATCGGTCAAGTCGTCCTCTTCGGAGACGAACAGCTCGCTATCGGCCAGCGACCCCAGGAGCTGCGACAGATCGGTGACGACCACATCGGCGCCGGCTGCCCTCAGCTCATCGGCGTGGCCGTTGCCGATGCGATCGACGCCCACCACGAACCCGAAACCGCCGGCGTGCCCAGCCGCGACGCCGGCGATCGCGTCCTCGAAGACCGCCGCCTGCTCGGGGGCGGCGCTGAGCCGCTTGGCCCCCAGCAGGAATGTGTCCGGCGCCGGCTTGCCCTTGAGGTGCTCGCGCACGATCGTCACGCCGTCGACCCTCTCCTCGATGAGGTGCTCCAGTTCGGTGATGTGCAGGACGCTCGCGGTATTGGCGCTGGAGGACACGACCGCGCGCCGCAGGCCCAGCCGCTTCGCTGCGTGAAGGTACGCCCGCGAGCCGTCGTACACAGTCACGCCGTCGTCGTGGATCCGGCGCAGGACGATGACGTTCTTGCGGTTGCCGAGGCCATTGACGGTGTCGGCCGAGGGCGGGTCATCCGGTTCGCCCTCGGGCAGCGTGATGCCACGGGACTCCAGGAAGTCGCGCACGCCGGTCAGCCGGGGCTTGCCGTCGACATATTGCGGATAGTCGCTGGCGATCTCGAACGGCGCGAAGGCCGCCTTCTCCGAAGTCGCGCGGGCGCGCAGGAAGCTGTCGAAGGCCTCCTTCCACGCCGCGGCATGGACCGAGGCGGTGTCGGTCAGGACGCCGTCCAGGTCGA
This sequence comes from Pseudonocardiales bacterium, assembly GCA_025966155.1. Classification (GTDB taxonomy): domain Bacteria; phylum Actinomycetota; class Actinomycetes; order Mycobacteriales; family Jatrophihabitantaceae; genus RYN-150. Next base: position 1,578 of record JAOPVO010000178.1, on the reverse strand, counting down.
AGAGGCAGGCCGTGATGTGGGCCGGCAGGCCAAGGTGATCGAGGTTGTCGACGTCGCGGTTGCTCACCATCGCTAGTTGCCCCGGTCGGGCGGCGCGTACGCAGCACGACCTGGCGCTCCAGCCGCCCAGCGGCTAGTAGGCGACCTGGGCGTGGAACATCACAGCCAGCTCGCCGGCCGAGTGCAGCGCGCCGGCCAGGTTGGCCTCGCTGCGCTCCTTCAGCGGAGCCATCGCCGGGATGCGCGACGCAAGGGTCAGCTCGCAGGCGAGCGACGACACCGCCATACCCAGCGAGCTGCCCAGCACGAGCTCCAGCGCGGGGATGCCCTTGTCCCAGCCCTCGCTGGGCGTCCCCGGCCCGTACTGCGCGCCGGAGCTGGAGATCAGCGCCACCGGCCGGCCCTCGAGCGGCTTGGCGCTGCCGGCGAAGGAGGCCGTCACGCCGAGCACGTGGATGTGGTCGATCCAGGCCTTGAGCGTCGAGGGCATATTCCAGTGGTACATCGGCACGCCGATCACCACGGCGTCGGCGGCCATCAGCTCGCCGATCAGCTCGTCCTGCACCGCCACGGCCGCGGGGTCGGGCTGCTCCCGGTCCAGGCGAAGCGCCGGGGCCCAGTGCAGCGCCGAGTCCGGCAGGTGCGGCGGCGGCGTCGCATGCAGATCCCGGTAGACCACGGTGTTGGCCGGGTCCGCGTCCAGCCAGGCCTGGGCGAAGGCGGCGGTGATGCGGCGCGACGTCGAGGCGACCGGGTCGGCGGAGGTATCGAGATGCAGCAAGGTGGGCACGCGTGCTCCTGAGGTCAGGTGGCGATCGGGCGTTCGGGTGCGATCCTGCCCGATCACCGGACCGGCCTTGTCACAGCCGTCCCTGCCACACTCGGTTAGTGCATCCGGCGGACGCCTGCACGCACCCCGGAGAGGACGGCCATGAGCGCATCTGTGGACCCTGACCGCGCCGAGTGGGACGTCATCGTCCTGGGCGCGGCAGCGGCGGGAGAGAACGCGGCGCAGTACGCGACGCAGTTCTCCGGGCTGTCGGCGGTGATGGTCGAGGACGAGCTGGTCGGCGGCGAGTGCTCCTATTGGGCCTGCATGCCCAGCAAGGGCCTGCTGCGCCCGGTCGAGGTGCTCGACACCGCGCGCAACCTGCCGGGCGTCGCGTCCCTGGTCGAGGGCCGGACCCTCGACGTCCAGGCCGTGCTCGCCCGACGGGATGCGATCGTGAACCACCTGGACGACTCCTCGCAGGTGGAGTGGTCGGTGGGGGCCGGGATCGACGTGGTGCGCGGCTACGGCCGGCTGACAGGTTCGCGCACCCTTGAGGTGACGGCGAAGGACGGCTCGACGCGCACGCTGACCGCGCGGCAGGCCATCGTCATCGACACCGGATCGCGGGCCGCCGTGCCGCCGATCCCGGGGCTGCGCGAGGCGCTGCCGTGGACATCGCGCGACGTGACGAATGTGCACGACATCCCGCGGCGGGCGGCGATCCTGGGCGGCGGCGTGGTCGCGTGCGAGGCCGCGACGTGGCTGCGCGGGCTGGGCGTCGAGGAGCTGACGATCCTGAACCGCGG
>JAOPVO010000023.1 GCA_025966155.1 Pseudonocardiales bacterium | reverse complement strand
CCACTCGGGCGAAGTGCTCATCCCCGCGGTAATGCAGCACCTCGTGCTCGAACCGGCTCGGAGCGGAGGGTGTCACGTGGTCACGCGCATAGACCAACCATAGGCGTGTGAGTTTTCGATGAGCTTGGGTGCAGAGCGTGGCGCGAATCGAACCTGGCCTGCGCAGCAACGCAGCAGGCCCAAGTCGCTGATCGTCAGGCGGTGATCGGGGCTGCTGCGCTTCGCTCGCTGGTGTTGGCCTCAGCCCTCTGTGCGTCGTGGGATAGGCCATGGACGTCGGCGATCGCCGCAATCGTGGGGAACGCCGGCGTGGCCACGCGGCCGGACTCGATCTTGCGGAGCGTCTCCGGGGAGATGCCGGCGTCGAGGGCGGTCATGAGCATCGAGCGGTCGCCCCGCGCGCGCCGCACGAGGGCGCCGAGGCGCTGCCCGCGCTCGAGCTCGGAGGGAGTGAGCGGCAGCCGGACCATGAGCCAATGGTAGTGCCGGCATAGTATTACCGGGATAGTTATTGGACGTCGCGAGAAGGTGCCGGTTGATCGAGATCATGAATGCCAGCGAATTGCCCCGGGCACGGGCGGCCGGGGCCCTCGTCGGCGCCATCTTGGCCACGCTTCGGGCGCGCTGCCGGGTGGGGACGAACCTGCGCGACATCGACGCGTGGGCCAAGGCGATGATCATCGAGGCCGGGGCGGAATCCTGTTACGTCAACTACGCCCCGTCCTTCGGCCGCGGGCCGTTCGCCCATTACATCTGCACGTCGGTCAACGACGCAGTGCTGCATGGGCTGCCGCACGATCACGCGCTCGCGGACGGGGACCTGGTGACCCTGGACCTCGCAGTGTCCAAGGACGGGGTGGTCGCCGACTCCGCCATCAGCTTCGTTGTGGGCGATGCGGCGTCCGCGACTGATGTGGCCATGATCGCCGCGACGGAGCGCGCGCTGAGCGCCGGGATCGCCGCGGCCCGCCCGGGGGCGCGCATCGGGGATATCTCCCACGCGATCGGCACGGTCCTCGCTGCGGCCGGATACGAGATCAACACCGAATTCGGCGGCCATGGGGTCGGGTCGACGATGCATCAGGATCCGCATGTCTCCAACACCGGGCGCCCTGGCCGCGGCTACACGCTGCGCCCGGGGCTGCTGCTGGCCCTGGAGCCATGGGTCATGGACGGCACCGCTGAGCTCGTCACCGATGCCGATGGCTGGACGCTCCGGAGCGCGACCGGCGGCCGTGCAGCACATAGTGAGCACACTATTGCCATCACGGACTCCGGGGCCGAGATCCTCACCCTGGCGCGCTGACCGCGTCGGTGCGGTCCCCGCACATCTGACCCACAGATTGCGGGCGAGCATCTCGATTAGCGTCGAGCGGTGGGCATCACCAGCGCGATCGTCGACCCGATCCTGAATTTCCGTGGCGTGCCGGCCTACGCGCTGATCGGGTCGCTCGCCTTCGCCGAGGCCGCGGTATTCGCCGGCTTCGTGCTGCCTGGCGAGACCGCGGTCATCCTGGGCGGGGTACTCGCGTACCGGCATTCGGTCTCCCTGACCGCCATCACCCTGCTGGTTGTCGCGGCTGCTATCGCCGGGGACAGCGTGGGCTACGAAGTGGGCAAGCGCTACGGCGCGAGGCTGCTGGCGCACAGGATCTTCGACAAGCATCAGGCGGCGATCGAGTCCGGGCAGGAACGACTGCGGCGCCTCGGCGGGAAGGCGGTCTTCCTGGCCCGGTTCACCGCGTTCCTGCGGGCCGTGATGCCCGGCATGGCCGGGACGGCGCGCATGCCCTACCGCCGCTTCCTCGTCTGGAATGTGGCGGGCGGGATCCTCTGGGGCGTCGGCTTCACGCTTCTGGGCTACTTCGCGGGCGCGAGCTACACGTCCATAGAGCGGTATGCCGGATGGCTGAGCGAGGCCATCCTCGGCGCGATCGCCGTTGTTTTTGCTGGTGTGATGGTGCGCCGCCACCTCCAGCGCAAACGGGCTGCACCTACTGGATAAGCGCGCCCTTCCTGGCAACAGGATCCGGGCCGATCAGGGCGCGTCGGGTGCGATCGCGCCGACGGGAAGCGCCCCCGCCACAATCGCGGCGGACACATCGTCGAGGGTCGACCCCTGGGCGTAGGCATACGCCCGAAGCCGGGCCAGCAGATCCGATGCCGATTCCTTGGTGTCCTTCATGAGCATGCCGATCGCGATCCAGACCTTGCTTCTGCCGCTCGCAGCAGCGGAATCCATCCACGCCGGTTCCGCTGTGTCCGCGTCGGGGGACAGCCATCTGGACAGCGCAGCGTCGGCCATCAACGCCCCGACCACCTCGGCCGCCGCCGCTGCGGCCTCGGAGAGGGACACAGCCGTGAGCGCGCCTGGATCGACCAGGTAAAGGTCCATAGCCGCCGAGGCCGCTGGGCCCAGTGGAAGGGGAAGGCTGAGGATCGCGCGGTACGGCGTCCGGGCCGCCAGCTCGAGGGCGAACGCCGGCCATCGGCGCTCGATGTCCTGCAGGCTGTATCCGGCTATGGCGCCGGTTCGGCCGGCGTCCAAGCACGGGCCCTCGCCATGGGTGAATTGCAGCGCCTCCGCCAGGGCGGCCGCCCCGCCGCTGGAGCCGATCGGCAGCCGGAACCGGCCCTCGACCAGGCTCAG
>JAOPVO010000111.1 GCA_025966155.1 Pseudonocardiales bacterium | reverse complement strand
GGATGGAGTCCGCGTTCGGCGGGACGTTCGGCGATGTCCGCATTCACGACGACAGCGAGTCCGCCAGCCTGAGCCGGACGATGTCCGCCCGCGCCTTCACCACCGGCTCGGACGTCTTCTTCGGGGCTGGGGAGTACCAGCCCGACACGCCCGGCGGCGAGCGGATGCTGGCCCACGAACTGGCCCACACGCGCCAGTCCGGCGGGGTCCATCGCCAGCTGATCCATCGCAAGCTCAGAGGCACCGCCAGCGCACTGGCCGATCAGGGCGGCGCGGAGAACTCGGGGCGCGCGCGGAAGCTCGTCGGCAAGCTCACGAACTGGGATCGCATCATCAAGGGCGTCGAGGCCTACGAGGCGATGGAGGCCGGGCTGCTGGCGACCGGGACCAACCCCTCGCCCATGGAGCTGGCGAAGATCAAGCCCTCGATGCTGAGGCAGCTCACTCGCGTGCAGGGCGATATCGCGAAATGGCAGTCCTCGAACGATGAGGAAGGCGCGCAGGAGACGTCGGACCAGTGGCACCGCGATGCCAACGTCGTGGACACCCAGGGCAAGCCCCCGCCCGGCGAGAAGGCCAAGAAGTCGAAGAAGGCGAAGGCGGACACCCGGGCCAAGTCGCCGCGCCGCCAGGCGGTGGCGATGCTGATCCCCCGGATCGGCAACGAGATCGCGCTGCTGTCCAACCCCGACCCGGCGGCGTGGACCAGCAGCCTCGGCCTCAACACCAACAAGGTCGAGACGAAGGGCGAGGACGCGTCCGGCCAGAAGAACACCGTCAGCGAGCTCACCTACAAGCTCGAGAACAACCAGAACTTCACCGGCTACTTCAAGAAGGACACCGGCTTCAACGCCACGCCCGAGCGGCAGGAGCTCAAGACCGGCATCCGGCAGGCCGACCCGAACTACGGCGCCCGAACTGTGGCTATGTACCGCATCGATCAGCTCTTGGGGGCTGGGGTCACCGCGCGGGCCGAGTTCGCCGTCCACCAAGACGGGGCCGGCAAATCGGTCCTCGGAACGGTGCTGGAGAAGGCGAAGGGCGTCAGCGGCGGCGATGTGAAGACCGGGATGGACACCGCGCAGGCCGCCAGCCTCGGCCCGGATGCGGTGTCCATGGACGACCCGGCTTTGCAGCGCGGCCTCAACAAGCTCCAACTGCTGGACGTCGTGTGCGGCCAGCTCGACCGGCATCCCGGCAACTACTACATCGAGGCCGATGGCAAGGGCGGCGCCAAGAGCGTGACCGGCATCGACCTGGACATGGCCTTCGGGGCGGACATGAATGTCCACGACGATATCGCCGCCGAGGATGCGTTCAACTACAAGGGAATCCCGGATCTGATCGACGCCGAGATGGGGACCCGGATCCTTCAGCTGCAGGCATCGGATATCCGAGCCGCGCTGACCGGCCTGCTCAACAAGCCCGAGATCGACGCGACGGTGAACCGGTTCCTGTCGGTTCAGCGCAAGGTGCAGGAGGTGTCCGACGCCGGTGCGCTCACCTCCCAGTGGGGCAAGGCGACGGCCAGCCAGGGCCGCAAGACCGCCAACGCCGTTCAGTTCGGCTCGAACCGCGAGTCCTATGTCGATGACGTCGCCTTCGGCACCTTCATCGCCACCAAGGGCCAGATCCTGGAGCTGCTCAAGGCCTTCGTCGCCGGCGATCCGGATCAACCGGCCCTGATCGAGTCGGCGCGGCTGTCCGACTGGGAGTCGCTGCACGGGGAGACGCGCTCGGAGATGATCCGGCGCTGCCTGTATGGGGGCAACGGCCTCACCGGCGCCGCCGGTGCGATGGCCTCCTTCATCTACGACCGGCAGGTGCCGGGCGAGCAGATCCCGTCGATGGTGGCGCTGTTCATCAACGAGATGATGAACCCGCGGCTGCTGAACCGCGCTGAGGTCCGGTTGCAGGAGAATCCCGACGGGCACGGCGGCGAGACCGCGGACGACGTCAACGCCCTCCTGACCAAGGCCCTGCCGCTGCTGGCGAAGCGGGCCAAGCTGCTCAACCGCGGCGGGCGACGCAATGGCGTCCGATTGGGCAAGGGCGGCGCGCAGAAGTGACACCCGCCTGGCGGCGGTACGGGCGGATCCTGCTCGAGCGCGAGGCCCTGGCCGGCGGCCGGTCGCCCGGGGCGTCGGGTGCGCTGACATCCACCGAGCTGGACTCGGTGCTGGGCCGGCCGGCCAGCGACACCGGCCGGAGCTCGATTCGCGAGGCGCTCCAGCCGACTCTCGACGAGGCGCAAGCGCAGTTCGAGGCCGGTCTGGACGATGAGTCGGTGTTCGCCACCGTGGTGCTCAATGCGGAGCTGACGGTCATCGAGCGCACCCTGCTCGCGGTATGCGCCGCCGCCGAGTCCGACCTCGAATCCGCAGCGCTCGCCGGTGCCGCGCAGGGCGACCGCACTGTCGCCGGCGTGACGGTCGGGCTGCTCGAGCGGCTGCTGGGCAGCGAGGCCGTCACCGCCGTCCAGCCCGGGGGGCGCCTCCAACGCGCTGGTTTGCTGACTATGGATTCGACCGGCCCTCTCCCGGTGGCCCGGATCCACCTGTCGCGCACACTTCTCGCAGCTCTGTTCGGCGACACGACGCTCGATCCTGATCTGCCGTTCGATGCGGTCCTGCTGCTGGACAGCTCCGGGGAGGCCACCGGCTATCCCGTTGTTGTGGTCACCTCCCCCGATCGCGTCCGTGGCGCGCAAGCCGCCGCCCAGGCGGCGTGGGGCCGGGCGTTCCTCACCGCCACGGCACCGCGCAGCGACGGGCAGTGGCGCACCCTGGTTGCGCAGGCGACCGTGCTGGGGACTGGCGTCATCGTGCACATCGAGCGCGACCCCGAATCAACGGCCGTCGCCCTGGCTCCGTTAGCGCGCTATTGGATCGATCGCGCCGATCATCTCGGGTGGGGCATCGTGTCCCGCGACCCCCTGACGCTGGACAGCCTCCCGCGCCGAGGCTGGGTCGGCGTCGAGGCGGAGGAGCCGGCGGTGACCGACGCCGAGTGGAAGTCGCTGTTCGGCGATGCCCCGAGCACCCGCCGGCCGACGGCCGATCAGCTGCAGGCGGTCCAGGAGCTCGCCCGGGCCGACGCCAGCCCGGATGAGGCCTTCCGTCGCCTGGCGACGTCGTCCCTGCATGGCACAGCCAAGCGCGTGGTGCCCGCGGTCGGCTGGTCCGATCTGGTCCTCGCCCCGGCGCATGAGCGGCGCCTGCGGGAGCTCGTCGAGCGATTCCGGCACCGCGAGACCGTGCATAAGGACTGGGGGCTGCCGCTCTACCCCTCCCCCGGTGTGGTCGCGCTGTTCAGTGGGCCGTCCGGTACCGGCAAGACCACGGCGGCCGAGGTCCTGGCCGCCGACCTGGGTGTCGACATGTACCGCGTCGACCTGTCCGCGCTGGTCAGCAAGTACATCGGGGAGACGGAGAAGAACCTCGAGGCCATCTTCTCCGCGGCGCACGCCGGGAACTATCTGCTGTTGTTCGACGAGGCCGATTCCCTGTTCGGCAGCCGATCCAAAGTCAGCGATGCCAAGGATCGCTACGCCAACATGGAGGTGTCCTACCTCCTGCAACGGCTGGAGACCTATGACGGCTTCGTGGTCCTGACGTCGAACTTCCAGGGCAATATCGATCAGGCGTTCCTGCGCCGCATGCACGCGACGGTTCACTTCCCGGTGCCCGGCGCGGCCGATCGCAAGCGAATCTGGGTGCGGTCGCTGGCGCAGGCCCCGACGACCGACCTCGATCTGGATTTCGTCGCCGAGAAAATCGATGTCTCCGGCGGCGCGATCCGCAATGCCGCGCTGTCGGCCGCCTTCCTGGCGGCCGCCGGGTCCGGGTCAATCGACATGCCGTGCCTGATGCGGGCGGTGGCCCAGGAGCTGGGCAAGCTCGGGCGCCGTGCGACACCGGAGATGTTCGGCCAGTGGCAGTCAATGGTGTCGGACAGCCTCTGATGAGCGACGACACCCAGGTCATCACCGCCGTCGATGGGCGGCTGGGCCGCATCACTCTCAACCGGCCGCGGGCGATCAACGCCGTCAGCCACGACATGCTCGCCCCGATCGCCGCCGCCCTGGCGTCATTCGCCGCGGACCCCGATGTCGCCGCGGTGCTGATCGACGGCGCCGGGGAGCGCGGATTCTGCGCGGGCGGCGATATCCGGGCCATCTACGAATCGCTGCTGGCCGGCACGACCGCAGCCGTGGACTACTGGCGCGACGAGTATGTGATCAACCTGGCGATCGCGCGCTTCCCCAAGCCCTATATAGCGATCATGGATGGCCTGACGCTCGGCGGCGGGGTCGGCCTGTCTGCGCACGGGTCCGTCCGCGTCGTCACGGAGCGGTCGCTGGTGGGGCTGACGCAGGTCAACATCGGCTTCGTGCCGGACATCGGCGGCAGCTACCTGCTGGCCCGGTCCCCCGGCCGGCTCGGCTACTACGCGGGCCTGACCGCAGCCCAGCTCGGCCCGGCCGACGCGATCCTCTGCGGGCTGGCCGACGTATGCATAGCCAGCTTTGACATACCTGCCGCTGTGGACGCCGTTCGAGCGGCCGCCGACTCCGGCGGGGATATTCGCGCCGCCGTCGACTCATTCGCCACCCAGCCGCCGGCCGGCCTGCTCGAAACCGCCCGACCCTGGATCGACGCCGCATTCTCCGCCCCGACGGTCCCGGCGATCATCGCCGCGCTGCGCGCGCGACCCGAGGTGGCGGCGCACGCCACGGCGGATGTGCTGGCGGCCAAGTCGCCGACCGCGCTGCGCCTCACGCTCGAGCTGCTGCGCGACGGCGTCGACCGGACCCTCGAGCACGCCCTTGCCGCAGAGCTCGAGGTTGCACGCGGACTGACCACCGGCCATGACCTGCGGGAGGGCATCCGCGCGCAGGTGATCGACAAGGACCGCAATCCGCAGTGGGACCCGGACCGCTAGTCCGCCGAGCCTCTATGCCGTCGGTCCGCCGCTGCCGGCGACGTAGGTCCCTAGCGGGACTCGGCCGTCGCGCCACGCCTGGAGAACCGGCGCGAAGATCCCCCAGGCCAACTCCGCCTCGTCGGCTGCCACCGAGAACTCGCTGCCCCAAGTGAGCAGGTCACGCAGCACGGCGATGTACGCGCCCACCTCCGCCTCATTGTCAGCACCAGCCTCGTTGTCAGCGCCCGCGTCCAAGTCGAACAGCTCGTCCGTCCCGTCCGCGCGCACTACCAGGACGCCTCGGCGGCGGCGAGCCAGGGCCTTGCCCGCTCGCAGGACGATCGGCACATGGCTCCATTGGAGGCTATCCAGATGCAGGGTGACCTCGGCGAATGTCTCGGTGTCGCGACTCGCGTCGACGCCGTCCTCGTCGGCGTAGTCCGGCACCGCGCGCCCGTCCGCTCCCCCGTCGGCGGACAGGGCTCCGGCCGTGTACCGCGCCCGACGGCTCGACCCGGCGGCCGCGTCGACGTCCATGATGCGGATGCGGCGCAGCACATCGGACCGCTGCTCCCCAGGCTGCACCGCCACCGCGCACAGCATCTGGATCATGTGGTTCTGCATGACATCCCGCAGCGCGCCGGCCCGGTCGTAGAACGCCGCCCGACCCTCAAGCGCGAGGGTCTCCTCGAAGAGGACCTCGAGCCGGGACAGCCCGGCGCCGGTGAGCCTCGGCAGCCCGGCGAGCGCCGGGAGCCCCAGCGTGTGATCCACGCGGTAGTCGGATGCCTCGCCGGGCGCGGCCCGTGAAAGCAGCGCGTTGAGCGCCGCGGCACTGGCCGCATCGGACCCGAATGGCTTCTCCACGGCGATTCGGCTGCCCATCGGCAGCTGCGCCAGCGCCAGCGCGTGCACGGCGTCGGCCATCACGTGCGTCGGCAGGGCTAGATAGACGGCTATCGGAGCGGCCCCGCCGGGCGCTGGAGCGACCACCGCCGTGCGCAGCGCAGCCGCATCGCGAACGTCGGCCTGCCGGTAGCTGATGACCTGCAGCAGCGCCTCGCGGGCGTCGGCGCCGAGGCCGGGCGCGTGCCGTTCGAGCCTCGCCCGCGCAGCCGCAGCGAACGCGGCGTCATCCCACGGCTGGTCGCCGACCCCGACGAGGCGGAAGCCCGGGGCCAGCTCCCCGGCCGCGTGCAGCGCAACGAGCGCTGGCAGCAGCAGCCGGCCCGCCAGATCCCCCGTGGCGCCCAGCACGACCAGGCGACTCAAATGCGTCACGCCAACCGACGGTACTGCGCCCTTAATGCACTGCGCCCCCGAACGTACTGCGGCACCTGATGGGCTGGGCCGGACGGGGCGACACTGATGCCGTGATCTCCGGAGTGCCTGCGGGCGAGGTTGCCCTGCCCCGTGCGGCCATCGCGGCGGCGAACGGGGATCGCATCACGCCGGTGTGGCGCAATCAGCTGGGCGGGCTGACCTTCGAGCTCGGCCACGGCGCCGGTCGGCGCTTCCTGAAGTGGGCGCCCGCGGGCAGCGGGCTGGACCTCGATGCCGAGATCGCCCGGCTCGGCTGGATCCAGCCGCTCTGGCCGGCGCCGCGCGTCCTCGATTACGGCGTGGATGACGACGGGTCGTGGCTGCTCACCGCCGGGCTTGCCGGGGACTCCGCCGTCGCGCCGCGGTGGGTCGCTCAGCCACGGCTGGCCGTGCGCGCGATCGGGGCCGGCCTGCGGGCGCTGCACGACGCCCTGCCCGTCGAAACCTGCCCGTTCTCGTGGTCAGTGCAGCACCGCCGCGAGCGGGCCTATGCAGCTGCCGAGGCAAGGGCGGCAAGCGCCGCCGACGTCGCCCGGCTCGCCGATGCGCCCGACCCCGACCGGATCGTGGTCTGCCACGGCGATGCGTGCGCGCCGAATACGCTCATCGGCGGGGACGGGCGGTGGAGCGGGCACGTCGACTTCGATGCATTGGGTGTCGCCGATCGCTGGGCCGACCTGGCCGTCGCCACCTGGAGCACCGAGTGGAACTACGGGGCGGGCTGGGAGGCCGAGCTGCTCGACGCCTACGGCATCGACCCCGACCCCCATCGCACCGCCTACTACCGCCTGCTATGGGACCTGACGCCCTGACGCGTGATGCAGACGCCTGACGCCTGACGCCCGACGCTTAGCGCCAGTGCGATGGCCGGTCGACGAAGGGCGGCAGCGCCGTCGCAGCGTCGCCGCGCGCGGCATTGATCTGGGGCTGGACCACGAACAGCGCGCCGGTCAGGTTGGCGCCGCGTAGATCGGCATCGCGCAGGTCCGCGCCGATCAGGTCCGCCTCGCGCAGATCGGCAGCGC
>JAOPVO010000110.1 GCA_025966155.1 Pseudonocardiales bacterium | reverse complement strand
GATGAGCCAGGCCCGGCCGGACGCGACGGCGGCCACCGCGGCCGGGTCGTCGAGCGCGCTCAGGCCGGAGACGGCGAGCCCGGTCGAGTTGGCGTTGCCGTCCCACGAGCCATCGCCGGCCTGGGCGTCCAGCAGATAGGCGATCGCATCGTCGGCGGCGGCGTCGACGGCGGCGATGCGGGCCACGCCGGTGACAACCGGGCCTGCGGCCTGCAGTGCGGACAGACCGTACGCGGTGGCATCGACGTCGGACGCGCACGCGGCCGGCGGCAGGCCGGACGTGAACCCGCCGTCGGCGCACTGGGTGGAGCCCAGCAGGAAGTCGACGGCCGGGTCGATGGCGGGAGCGGCATCGGCGCGGCCCAGCGCCAGCACGACGAACGACTGGGAGATGCCGGAGTAGATGTTGCGGGCCGCACCCGGCGCGACGCAGTCCACGGCGACCGCGGTGCAGATGTTGTCGGTCACCAGATCGAGCAGGTCGGCCTGGGTGCCGGTGTGGGTGCCGAGCACCTGGTACGCGACCAGGGCCTTTGCCGCGCCACCGGTCGAGATGCCGTAGGTGGCAGGATTCACGCCGGTGTACGCCGGCAGGACCGAGTCCAGGTAGGCGACGACCTGGTCGAGCTTGTCGCCGCCGGCCTTGGCCGCCGCGAGGGCGAAGATCGAGTCGATGGTGAAGCCGTCCGCTGGGTAGCAGACGCCGGCGTAGATGGTTCCGTACCGATCGCCGTCGACTGCGGGCTCGCAGGAATTGTGCTGGTAGTTGGCCACCAGGTAGCTGGCCGCCGCGGCAGTCGGGTCGGCGATGACCGGCGGATCAGCCGCGGCGGGGCCGGCGAGGGCCACACAGGCCAGCGTGGACGCCGCTGCCAAAACCGATAGCCTGCGAATAATGCGGATCAAGGGGGAACGTCCTCGCCTGGTGGGGCGGGCCGAGCACGGGGCCCGCCGCGGGCGCCGGCGACAGGCGCGAACCGCGCCACATCCGGCACTGCGAGGGCGTCCGCACCGCAGACCGCGACGGTGAAAGCTGGAGCCGGGCGGCGCTCGCATAGGCATTCCGACTTGCCCTGGGTCGTGCTCAGGGCCTACGGCTGCGGGTCAGCGCCGGACTTCGACCGGCTTCCCCTATGCGTGCACCGTCAGTGCGCAAGCATCCGAACACACCGCAGGCAGGACCGTCAATCCGATCCAGTTCCGCGGCAGCGAATGTGCTCGAACTCTCCGGGACGATCAGGCCGCGAGCTGGTCGATGCCGAATTGGGCTTCGACCATGGCCAGGCTCAGTCCCTCGCGCACGGCATCGCGGGTGTAGCCGCCGGCCAGGGTGGCGATGCGCTCGGGCAGGGTCCGGCCAAGTCGCTCGAGGCGATCGGCCCGGGCCACGATGATGTCTCGTCGCTCGGCGAGCACCCGCATGGTCTCGCGCTGGGCCCGTGTCGGCGGCACATCGGCGGCCAGGCGATCGTGTTCGAAGCCCAGCGACTCGTGCTCGGCCCAGAGGCGCGCCCAGACCCGTTCGATGCGGGTGAGCATCGTACGGACCTGCCCGATCTGCTCCTGGGTGCAGGTGCCCACCAACTCGGCCAGTTGCTCGCGGTGCCAGACGCGCATCTGGGCGAGAGCGATGGTCTTGCCATTCGGCACCGCCGTCGGGGCGGGCGCTACCGCGGGCTCGGGAACCTCGGCCATGGCGGTCATCACGGACTCGCCGTTGTAGTAGATGGCCAGCGCGGCCAGCGGGACGGCCAGGATCCAGCAGAGCGGGGAGATGGCGCTGGACAGGATGTCGCAGACGAACGCCACGAGACCGAGCGCCGACAGCAGCCGGATCCAGGCGGGCAGCCGGCCCGGGCGGGCGGCATGGGCGTAGTTGCGCTGCTCCGGTGTCCAGGTCTGGAACATCGGGCCCCTGTTGTGCGTGGAATACATCCGCACTCACCTATCGAACACGTCGGCATGGCGTCGGTCGCGCGACTTCGAGCGTCTGACGGCGGCTCCGAACCGGCTTCGACGCCGCTCACGAGCCTTAATCCCAGCACGCTCGAGCGTACTTGCCGCAAGGCAAGCAAGGGTGACTTTTTCGCGCGCGAGTGATACAGCGCTCACCCGCGTTTCGATCCCCGCCCGATGCACTGCGTCAGTGCGGGCAAGCCACTCCGTCGCAGCTGGGCGCGGGCTCCTGCAACACAGCCCAGACCCCGGCGGCGAGCGGCGTTCCAGGCGTGCTCCGCGACTGCTCAGGCGGGTGAAGACTGGCAGTTGCTCCCCCGCCTCCACAGCGGTATCAAGCACGTCTGGGGGGCGGCAGCGGGCACGGCGAGAACACGGTGTACGGGCGCTGCAGGTTCTGGGCGAAGTTGAAGTCCAGCGTCAGCGGCCCGGCCTCGGCAGGGAACGCGACGGCCAACGAGCGGCCACGGGGATCGGTGGTGAGCCCGCCGGTGCCGTCGACGAACGGGACGCTTCCCACGCCTGCACTTCCCGATTCCTGGCCATCTCCCACCATGATCAAACGATGCTGGACGCCTTCGAGCTCGAACACGGCTTCGCCCACGGCGGAATGGATATGGACGATATCGCCGATCGTCGCGAATCGGGCGCAGCAGATCCTGGCCGCCCCGCTTCGAAAGCTCGATAATGACATCGCCCACCTGAGCCGCCCGGCGGAACTCCCGCTCGTTGAGCGGGGCGAACCGGTGGAGCCCACCGCTGGTGCTCCTTGGTGGCCCGAGCCGCATTCCACCGCAGCGCGTACTCGGTCGCGTCGAGGGAGTCGACTGTCGCGCTCATCGGCCGGCGCCGGTGAGCACGGCGTCGGCGCGGGCGGCCGGCGCCCAGCCCAGTGCCGGGGCGATCTCGGTGGCGATCAGCTCCAAGGCGCGAATCGCGACATCGTGGTCGAGAATGGCGGGGTTGAACTGGGTGATCAGGTCCGTCGCCACCGGCAGCACCTTCTCCTGCTGGAGCGCGGCGATGATCTCGTCCGGATGCCCGTAGAACGCGTGGAACCGGCGCAGCGCGTCCTCGGTGTCGATCCCCTCGGGAAAGCCGCGAAGCCCAGTCGCCCCGGGGTTCCGGCCGAACGTGCGGGCCGCGGCGAGGACATCGGCGCCGATCGTCTCCAGGGCGGTGCGACGGTCCTTGGCCGGGAACACGAATCGCGAGAGGCCGATCCGCGGGCGCCGGGGCTGCTGCCACGCGCCCAGGTACGCATCGGCCCATGGCCGCTGCACCTCATCTGTGGGCTCGTCGTAGCCGTACGCCGCCCGGTTGAGCAACAGGTTGGAGCCGGCGCGGGCCGCGTATTCGGCGCCGGGCGCGCTGAAGACGCCCTGCCAGATGCGGTCGGAGAAGTCCGCGGCGCGCGGCTGGATCGTGAACCCCTCGGTTCCCACTTCCTTGTTAGCCAGCGCGTTGGACAGCACCGCCAGACCCTCGCTGGTCAACTCCCGCTTGCGCTCCACGTCGCGGCCGAAGGCCGCGTACTCGATCGCACTGCCGCCGCTGCCGACGCCGATCTCGACGCGGCCGCCGCTCAGGGCATCCACGACGGAGACGTCCTCAGCCAGACGCACCGGGTCCTCCAGCGGGAGGATCGTTATCGCCGTCGCCAATCGGATCGTCTTCGTGCGCGCCGCGGCGTGGGCCAGGAACGTCCAAGGCGAGGGCAGCCCGCCCGCCCCGCCGAGGGAGGCGTGGTGCTGGGCGACCCAGCCCACATCGAAGCCGAGTTCATCCGCGACTACGAAGAGCTCCTGGGCGTTGCGGTAGGTCTGGACGACGTCGTCGCCCCGACCCTGGACGTGGGTGAGGAAGCCGAGCCGGAAGCGGGGCGGCTCAAGTGACGTGGTCACGCGCTCAGCTGCCGATCGCGACGAGCTCGTCGGCAGCGGCCCCGGTGACCTCAGCCGCGGCCGAGACACCCAGGATGTGGTCCAGGATTGCGGCACTGCCGCCTACCGGCAGTCGATCCCCGGCCCACGCGACGTGCTGGTCGGGGCGGACAAGCACATTGTCGGCACTATAGATCCGGCGCGCATCGGGGTCGGTCAGGTGGATCACGGTGAGCGGCACCAGGCGCGACGCCGCCTCCGCGACCAGTGCCTTCTCGATCGCGCGATCCTCCCCGAACACCAGAAGGGCCAGGCGGCCGCCGATCCGGTCGTACAAAGTGCCCCCGTACGGGTCGACGTAGCCGTCCGGCGCGCGGTGGCCCGGACGGGGATCGTCCTCATACCGGTGGGGCGACCACGCTGGCTCGTCCTCGAGCTGGCCGGGCTCGTACCAGATGACCGAGGAGGCGTCGTAGCGCTCGTCGAAGGTGATGCCCCCGCCCGCACCGCCGCCAGGCGCGCCGGCGCCGATGATGGCGCCGATCTCGGCGCGGCGCTGCTGGGCCGCCGGACCGAGGTCCGCGTCGTCCGGGATGCCGCCGCGGCGGATCTCGGCCAGCCGCTGGTTCCCGCTCCGCGAGCGCTGGAGGGCAGTGTCGGCGATTCGCCAGTTGTGCCGGCGCCGTTCCTGGTCGTAGGAGTCCAGGAGCGCCTCGCCGGCGTAACCATGCAGAACGGCCGCGAGCTTCCAGCCGAGGTTGGCGACATCGCCGAAGCCCTCGCCGAGATTGCCTCCGGGCGTGCGCACGTGCGCAGCATCGCCGGCCAGCAGGACGCGTCCGCGCCGGAACGTCTGCGCGATCCGGGTTGCGTGATAGAAGGTCGTCGCCGAGACGATCTCCAGATCCACGTCGAAGCCGAACGCGGCCTGGCCGACATCCTTGAGCTCGGCCTCGGAGGGCGCGTAGTCCAGAGGATAGGGGCCGGCGTAGATGCGCCATTCGTTGTGGCTTACCGCGGCGAGGAAGCCCGACGCCTTCGCGTTGAACACGATGTTGGTGCCGCTGGGCGCCGGGCCCACGCGGTCGGAGATGTCCCCGTGGCGGACGATCAGGCGCAGCATCTTCTCGGTGGCGTGTTCGCCGTCCCGATCGATGCCGGCCAGCCTCCGGACGGTGCTGCTGCCACCATCCGCGCCGAGCACGTACGCGGCCGAGATGGTGCGGGGCTCGGCCGAGTCGACCTGCAGGACATCAACCTCGACGCCGGCGGCGTGCTCGCGCAGCGCATCTACGCGCCATCCACCCGAGACGCTGACGCCCTCACGTGCGAGGTGGCGGAGGAAGACCTGCTGCAGCGCGCTCTGCGGACGGCGGATGGCCTCCTCGGAATTGCGCCGCTGACCGGCCCACCCGCCGAATGCCGGGCGCTTGTTCGGAACGAGCTCGTGGCCGACCAGCGAGGTAATCAATCGTATGCCATGGTTCCACTCCGGCGGGAAGGTCCACTCGTCGCGGATCGCCTGCAGCACGCCCCATCGCCGGAAGTGCTCGACCGTCCGCGGGGAGTGCCCCATTGCCCCCGCACGGGCGAGGGTGGCGCTGCGGGCCCCGTCGACGACTGCGACCTTGAGCCCGCGCCCGCTCAGCTCGATTGCCGCGGACAGCCCGACCGGGCCGGCGCCGACGATCAGCACATCCACCTCGTCGGGCGGCACGGCGACGGGGAAGGTGACGGTGCGGACATCGCGCCCGCCGGTGAGGGAGAGATCAGTCATTGCCGTGCCTTTCAGACGCCCGCGAGCTGGTGCTCGCGGGTGTGGCGGTTGATGGGGAACGGCAGCCCGAGGTTGCCGCGCAGGGTGTCGGCCTCGTACTCGGTGCGGAACAGCCCGCGCTGCTGCAGGATCGGCACGACCGTCTCGATGAAGTACTCGAGATCCTCGGTGGTCCGGAACCTCAGGTTGAAGCCGTCCGTCGCCTTGGTCTCGAACCACAGCTGCACGGCGTTCGCAACTGTCTCGGGCGAGCCGACGAAGGGCCCGGGCGTGTACTCCGATTGGGAGTCGACGACCTGGCGCAGCGTCCATCCGCTGTCGCGGGCGCGCTGGATCAGATCCGTCCCGCGGCGGCCGCCGCGCTCGGTCAGGTGGGTGAGATCGGGGAACGGCGCATCGAGATCATGCTTGGTGAAGTCGTAGGCGCCGAAGGCCCGGCCCAGGGCACCGAGCTTCCGGTCGAAGTCGTTGTCCTCCTCGAAGATCTCCCGGGACCGGGTGTGCGCCTTCTCATCGGTATCGGCGACGATCGGGCTGGCGCCGACGAAGATGACGACATGGTCGGGCTCCCGGCCGAGCGCAGCCGCCCTCTGCTTGATGTCGGCGTGATAGAGCCGGGCCCCATCGAGGGACTCCCCCGGCGCGTAGATCCCTTCGGCGACCTGCGCGGCGAGATTGCGGCCGTCCTCCGACACGCCGGCCTGGAAGATCACCGGCTGGCCCTGCCTTGAGCGCGACAGGTTCAGCGGCCCGGCCACCCGCAGGTGCTCCCCCACGTGGTTCAGCGCGTGCAGCTTCCCCGGCTCCAGGAACACCCCCCGCTCCACATCGGCCGGGAACGCGTCGTCCTCGAACGAGTCCCATAGCCCCCTGGCGACCTCGACGAACTCCCGCGCCCGCCCATACCGAGTCGCGTAGTCCAGATGCTCGTCCAGCCCGAAGTTCCGCGACACCTGCGAGTCGAAGCTGGTCACCACATTCCACCCCGCCCGCCCATCGCTGATGTGATCCAGCGACAGCAGCCGCCTGGCCAGGTTGAACGGCGAGTTGTACGTCGAGCTCGCCGTCGCCACCAAACCCAGATGCGTCGTATGCGTCGCCACCGCCGACAGCAGCGTCAGCGGCTCCAGCCGACTCAGATAGTGAGCTGGGTACGTCTCGTTGATGAACTGGCTGTCCACGACGAACAGCGCATCGAACAAGCCGGCCTCGGCCAATTTGGCCTGCCGGATGTAGTACTTGATATCGACGCTCGCGTTCTTCGCGATCCGCGCGTCCTTCCACAGGCCGTGCTGACCCGGGCCGCCCACCCCGTAGGAGCCGACGGCGAGGTGCAGTGTTCGTGACATGGTGAATCTCCTTTAGAGTCAGACGTTCAGCAGGTCGCGCAGCGCGGCCCGCTCGGTGCGATCGGCCGACGCGGACCGCAGCGTCGGGGCGGAGCTGACCAGCAGGCGCGTGTACGGGTGCTGGGGGCGCTTGATCACGTCGCGGGCCGCGCCGACCTCGACCAGCTCGCCTTCATAGAGCACGGCTATGCGGTCGGCGACGCCGGCTACGGACCCCAGATCGTGGGAGATGAAGATCAGCGAGACGCCGGTGTCCCGCAGCTGCTTGAGGATCGCAAGGACCTGAACCCGGTTCGCCGAGTCGAGGGCGCTGACCGGCTCGTCGAGAATGATCAGCTTGGGCTCGATCACCAGCGACCGGGCCACGGCGACGCGCTGGCGCTGCCCGCCGGACAGCTCGCCGGGCAGTCGCCGCAGCAGGTCGTGGTCGAGCCGGACCCGGTCGAGGTATTCGTCAACCAGCCCGGCCGCCTCCGACTTGCCGATTCCCCGGATCAGCAGCGGCTCGGTCAGCGACTGCAGCACGGTGAGATCGGGATCCAGGCTCCGCAGCGGGTCCTGGAAGACGTACTGGATCACGCCGCGGCGGCGCAGCGCCTGCCACTCCCTCGGCTTGGCGCGCGAGACGTCCTGGCCGTCGATGAGGATGGTGCCGGCGGACCCGCGGACCAGGCCCAGGACAGCGCGCGCAAGCGTCGACTTGCCGGAGCCCGTCTCGCCGATCAGTCCCACCGTCTCGCCGGGCGCGACCGATAGCGACACGCCGTTCAGCACGCGGTTCCGCTTGCGCCCCAGCCCGTAGTGGACCTCGAGGTCGGTGACGTCGAGGACGTTGCCCGTGCTCACGCCGAGGCCTCGTCGGACTCGCCGGGCTCGTCCAGGAATCGCTCGAGCCCGTACTGCTCGTGCTCGGCGATCAGCAGCCTCGTGTACTCGTGCTGCGGGTCGTACAGCACCTGCTCGGTCGGGCCCTGCTCGACCACATAGCCGTTGCGCATCACCAGGACCTCGTCGCACAGCTGGGCGACAACCGCGAGATCGTGCGACACGACGACCAGGGCCAGGCCGGCTCGCTCTCGCAGCTCGGCCAGCAGGTCGAGGATCTCGGCCTGGATGGTGACATCCAGGGCCGTCGTCGCCTCATCGGCGATGAGGATCGCCGGGTCCGCGGCGATCGCCGCGGCGATGAGCACGCGCTGCAGCATGCCGCCCGACAGCTCGAAAGCGTATTGGCTATATACCGCCTCGGGGTTGCTGAGCCGCACCGCGCGCAGCAGCTCCAGCGCCTTGGCCCGGCCCGCGCGCCGCCCCACCTTCTTCTTGACCCGGATGACCTCGGCGATCTGCGGCCCGACTGGGATCGACGGGTTCAGGTACGAGGCAGGGTCCTGGAAGACGGCGCTGATGGTCGAGCCGCGGAGGTCCGTCCACTCCCGCCGAGACAGCTCGGAGATGTCCCGACCGGCGAGCTCGATGGTCCCGGTGGTGATCGCGAAATGCTCCGGGAGGATCCCGAGCGCGGCCCGGCAGGTGATGGTCTTGCCGCTTCCGGACTCGCCGACGATGCCGACGACCCGGCCCGGTGACAGGTCGAAACTCACCCCGTGCACGATTTCGCGATTGGTGACGCGGTCGGTGATGCAGACGTCTCGGACGCGCAGCAGCGACCCGACTGTCGAGAGCGCCAGCTCCTGGTCGAGGGGTGACGTTGCCAGCAGCGTCATCGGGAGCCTTCCTGGACGGGGACGAGCACGGGAGCTCGTCGCGAGCGGAGCTTTCGGGAATTGATGAAGGCCCGGCCGGCCTCGCCGGAAACGTCGCGGATGGCGTCGGCCAGGGAGTTGCAGGCCCAGACCGTGATCATGATCAGCAGCGCGGGCGCGAGCGGCGCCCATGGCTGGAAGTTCAGGTAGCCGAGGCTGGAGGCCAGCAGACCGCCCCACGTCGGCTTGGGCGGCTGGACGCCGATCCCGAGGAAGCTCAGGCTGGACACGATCACGAAGCCCGTCCCGATCGTGTGCGCGAGGGCCACGGAGATCGGCGGGAGCACCTTCGACCAGACGTGCCGACGGACGATCCAGCGTAGTGACGCACCGGAGATCTGCGCGGATTCCACGTACTG